>NZ_JBHVXZ010000022.1:0-107610 GCF_042881395.1 Amycolatopsis sp. NPDC058278
TGCGGCTCCGGCCCCCCCCCCCAACCCCCCCCCCTTTGTCCCCCTCCCCCCCCCCCGGCCGCCGCGCCCCCCCCCGCCCCCCGGCGCAGGGCGTCGAGCAGGTCGGGATCGAGGTTGGCCACGGCCGGGGACTCGTCGTCGTGGACCGGCAGGCCGTCCGGCACGGCGCCGTGTCCCCGGCCGAGGGACGTGCGTTGACTGGAGGTCATGGCGGCCAGTCAAGGCAGCGCGGTGTTGCCGGTGCGTACGCGGTTTCCGATATGCGCCCGATAGGCGCCCGCTCGTAGCATCGGGCGGGTGCGTGTCTTGATCGTCGAGGACGAGCCCTACCTGGCCGACGCCATCCGCGACGGCCTCCGGCTGGAGGCCATCGCGGCGGACACCGCCGGCGACGGCGACACCGCGCTGGAGCTGCTGAGCGTCAACACCTACGACATCGCCGTCCTGGACCGCGACATCCCCGGCCCGTCCGGTGACGAGATCGCGCGGCACATCGTCGCCTCCGGCAGCGGGATGCCGATCCTCATGCTCACCGCCGCCGACCGGCTCGACGACAAGGCCACCGGATTCGGGCTCGGCGCCGACGACTACCTCACGAAGCCGTTCGAACTCCGGGAACTCGTGCTCCGGCTCCGGGCGCTGGACCGGCGGCGCGCGCACAACCGGCCGCCGGTGCACGAAATCGCCGGCCTGCGCCTGGACCCGTTCCGCCGCGAGGTCTACCGCGACGGCCGGTACGTGGCCCTGACGCGCAAGCAGTTCGCCGTGCTCGAAGTCCTCGTCGCGGCCGGAGGCGGGGTGATCAGCGCCGAGGAACTGCTGGAACGGGCGTGGGACGAGAACGCGGACCCGTTCACCAACGCCGTGCGCATCACGGTTTCCGTGCTGCGCAAGCGGCTCGGCGAACCCGGGATCATCGCGACCGTGCCCGGCGTCGGCTACCGCATCGACACCGGGGACGAGAACCGTGGCTAGGAAACCGGGGTTGAGCGCCCGCCTCAAACTCACCCTCAGCTACGCCGGCTTCGTCATGCTCGCCGGCATCCTGCTGATGGGCGCGGTGCTGGCCTTCTACCTGTACTTCCTGCCCAACGGCTGGATCATCACCGAGGGCAACTTCTGGATCAACCGCTCGCGCCTGGTTCGCGCCTTCGTCCCGTTCATGGCGGTCGTGATCGTCTTCCTGCTGGTGTTCGGGCTGCTGGGCGGGTGGGTCCTCGCCGGCCGGATGCTCGCCCCGCTGACGCGCATCACCGACGCCACGCGCGTCGCGGCGGACGGATCGCTGTCCCACCGCATCCGGCTGCCCGGGCGCGCCGACGAGTTCCGCGAACTCGCCGACGCCTTCGACACCATGCTTTCCCGGCTCGAGACGCACGTCGCCGAGCAGCGCAGGTTCGCCGCCAACGCGTCCCACGAACTGCGCACCCCGCTGGCGATCACGCAGAGCCTGCTCGACGTCGCCCGCAACGACCCCGAGCGCACCACCGACGAGCTCGACGAACGGCTTCGCGTCGTCAACACGCGAGCGATCGAACTCACCGAAGCCCTGCTGCTGCTCAGCCGCGCCGAACAGCGGGCCTTCAGCCGTGACCGCGTCGACCTGTCCCTGGTCGCGGAAGAAGCCGCCGAAACGCTCCTGCTCCTCGCCGAGAAGCGGGGGGTCACCGTCGAGACGTCCGGCGAGGCCGCGCCGACCCTCGGCTCGCCGGCGCTCCTGCTGCAGCTGACGACGAACCTGGTGCACAACGCGATCGTCCACAACCTGCCCGAGCAGGGCGCGGTGTGGGTCACGACCGGCATCGAGCCCGGAACCGTGGTGCTCACCGTGGAGAACACCGGCGAACACCTCCCGCAGCCGCTGGTCGCCACCCTCGCCGAACCCTTCCAGCGCGGCACCGAGCGCATCCGCACCGACCAGGCGGGCGTCGGCCTCGGCCTGGCCATCGTCAAGAGCATCACCCAGGCCCACGACGGGACGCTCACCCTTGCTCCGCGGCCGGCGGGCGGCCTCCGCGTCACCGTCCGGCTGCCGATCTCGCTCGGCTACGCGACGGGAAAGTCGAAGTACGTGTCCGGGTAGGGCTCGTCCTTCAGGCCGTAGTGCCACCATTCACGCTCGTACGCGGCGAACCCGCAGTCCTCCATGATGGACCGGAGGTAGCGGCGGTTCCCCGCTTCGAGGCGCGAGATCCTCCGCGCGTCGTGGTGTGAGATCGCGTCCATCAGATCGTGGCCGCCACCCATGGACGCGAGCTCGCCGCTGCCGAGGTGGTAGAGGGTCAGGTCGACGGTGCTGCCCCGGCTGTGGCCCGACTTCGCCGCGACGTACCCCTTGGCGAACATCGCGGCCCGGTCCATGTTCGGGTAGTGCCACAGCTTCGTCCGGCCGTCCTCCGGCAGGTCCACCCAGCGCAGGAAGCAGTCGACGGCGCGTTGCGGCCGGTAGCCGTCCCACAGCAGCAGACCGAAGCCGAGGGACGCGGCCTTTTCCTGCGCCTCGCCCAGTGCGGCGCACAAGGTCTTCGTGCCGGCGATCCGGTTGACCAGGTACCCGTCCACCGGTTTGCCGGTGAAGTTGTCCCAGGTGGCGTACTTGGCGTCCCAGCGGATGCCGGGCACGAGCTCGTCCACGAAGGCGAAGTCGTCGTTCACCGGGCCGTCCCGGCCACGATCCGGTCGATCAGTTCCGAGAGCGGCACCCCGGCGGCCGCCATCATCCTCGGGTAGCGGCTGTACGACGTCAGACCGGGCAAGGTGTTGACCTCGTTGAGGACCACCGTGCCGTCGTCGGTGAGGAACATGTCCACCCGGGCCAGTCCCCCGCACCCGAGCGCGCGGTAGATGGCTTTCGCCGTCTCCTGGACGCGTGCGCGGGTTTCGGCCGGGATGTCGGCGGGCACGATGAACGTCGAGTTCTCGGAGCCGCTTTCGGGGTTGTCTTCCTGGTGGATGCGGAAGAAGCCGTGGGACAGGGCGACCCGGTCGACCTCGCCGACGAACAGCTCCTGGCCGTTCCCGAGGACGGCGCACCCGACTTCGCTCCCGGCGACGGCCTCCTCGATCAGCACCTTCGAGTCGTACTGCGCAGCGGTCGCGATCGCGGCCGCCAGTTCTTCTTCGCCGGACACCTTGCTGACGCCGAACGACGAACCCGAACGAGCCGGCTTCACGAAGACGGGATAGGTGAGTCCCTCAACTTCTTCGCCCGCTCGGACGATCCGGAAGTTCGGCGTGGCGATGCCCGCGTTTCCGACGACGACGTAAGCGAGGGATTTGTCCATGCACAGGGCAGAACTCGGGACATCGCAGCCCGCGTAGGGAATCCCGGAGAGTTCCAGCAGGCCCTGCACCACGCCGTCTTCGCCGAACTTGCCGTGCAGCACGGGCAGCACCACGTCCAGGCAGATGGTGTCGTACTTCCCCTCGTCGAGGACCAGCAGACCGGAAACACCCGGGTCCGGCGACAGAACGGCCGTCTTCCCGGCTTCCCAGCCCGCTTCCGGGCCGTCGCAGAGTTTCCAGGCGCCGTCCTTCGTGATCCCGATCCAGAACGGTTCGTGCTTACCGGTGTCGAGGTGCCGCGCGACCTCTTGCGCGGACTTCACGGAGACGGGGTGCTCCTCGGAGACGCCTCCGAAGATGATCCCGACCTTGAGCCTATTCATGCCGTTTCCCGCTTTCGAAGTTCAGGCAGTTGACGATGGAGTTTTCGACGGTGTCGCTGAGCGCGTGGTCCGTGTAGTAGGCGGTGTGCGGGCTGACGAGCACGTTCGGCAGCTTCTGCAGCCGCACCAGCAGGTCGCTTTCGACGGGCCGGTCGCGGCAGTCGGCGTAGAAGATGCCCTCTTCCCCTTCGAGGACGTCCAGCGCGGCGCCGCCCAGCCTGCCGTTTTCCAGCGCCGCGACGAGCGCCTCGGTGTCGAGAAGGGGTCCTCGCCCGGTGTTGACGACGAACGCTCCGGGCTTCATCAGCTCGAGCCGGCGGCGATCCAGGAGGTGGCGCGTCCCGGCGTCGAGCGGCGTGTGGAGCGTGACGATGTCGCTCAGCCGCAGGAGTTCTTCCAGCGGCACGTACTCGACGTCCGCGTGCGGATGGCTGTCGTGGGCGACCACGCGGGAGCCGAAGCCACGCAGCCTCCCCACGACCGCCGCACCGATCCGTCCGGTCCCGATCACCCCGACGGTCAGATCGCGCAGCTCTTTCCCCCGCACGTCGTTCAGCCGGTAGTCGTGCTCGTCCGCGCGGCGGAGGACGGACTTGGCGTCCCGCACCAACATCAGCATCAACATCAGGGTGTAATCGGCCACGCTGTCCGGCGAATAGGCGACGTTCCCCACGGAAATGCCGACGCGCTCGGCGTATCCGACGTCGATGTGGTCGCAGCCGACGCTCCTCGTGGAGACATAGGCGACGCCGACTCGGCTGAGCGCGAGCAGAGTCCCTCTCGCGAGCGGCGTCTTGTGGCCGACGCTGACGCACCGGTTGCCGGCCGCCAGCGCGGCGTTGGCCTCGGACACCGCCGCGTCGGTGATGGTCGGCGTCACGCCGAAGCGCGGCGCCAGCTCCCGGAACAGCACGGCCTCGTCGGGTTCACACCCATAGATCGTCATCCCGAGTGCCGGTTCGCTCATGCCGCCCATTCAAGGGAGCGTGGCGTTGCCGGCACGTATGGGCTTTTCGATACGCCGAGCATAAGTTACTCACGAGTAACCGGCGCTACCCCGTGCTTGTCGTGCTGTTCTTGCGCGGCCGTGAGAAGTGCGCCGAGTGCGCGCTGGGAGGCCCGGAGCTGTCCGATCGCCTCGTCGATCCGGGCGTGTTCTCGTCGGAGGTGAGTGACCATGTCCGGGCACGGCTCCGGAACGAGCCGTTCGCCGTCGGTGTGCACGCAGTGCAGGATCTGCGCGATGACGGTGGTGGGCAGTCCGGCGGCGAGCAGAGCGCGGATGCGCCCGACCGTGACGATGTCGGGCTCGCCGTACTCGCGGTAGCCATTCGCCCGCCGGGCCGGCCGGAGCAGGCCCTGCTCCTCGTAGTAGCGCAGCAGCCGTTCGCTCACTCCGGTTCTCCGGGCCAACGCACCGATCCGCACCTGAACCCCTCGTTCCCCCTTGACCTTCTCACCGATGTGAGACTTTAGCCTTTCGTCGTCGGTGACGAAGGAAGGCGAAGGAGCAACGATGCCGGGCGTGGTGATCATCGGAGCGGGACCGGGCCTCGGCCTCTCGGTGGCTCGTAGATTCGCACGGGAGGGGCTGCCCGTAGCTCTGGTGGCCCGGTCCGAGGACAAGCTGAAGACGCTGGCCGCCGCCCTCACCCCGACCGGAGTCCCGGTGACCGCGCTGACCGCGGACAGCACCGACGAGACAGCGCTGCGCACCGCACTCGACACGGCAACGGCGAAGTTCGGCGTACCGGAGGCCGTGGTGTACAACGCGGCGATCATCCAGCCGGACCGGCCCGGCGAGTTGTCCGTACGGGCTCACCAGGAGGCCTGGGCGGTCAACGTGGTGGGAGCGATCACCGCCGCCGCCCACATCGGCCCGGCGATGGCACAGCGCGGCAGCGGTTCGTTCATCATCACCGGCGGAATGCCCGAGCCGAAACCCGAGTACGTGAGCCTCTCTCTCGGCAAGGCCGGAGTACGAGCACTGGTGACGCTGCTGGACAAGCAGTACGGACCAGCTGGCGTCCACTTCGCATCCGTGACCGTGGACGGTCCGATCGCCCCGGGCACAGCGTTCGACCCCGAAGACATCGCGGAGCACTATTGGCGCCTGCACAGGGAACAGCGACACGAGTGGAACCAGGAAATAGTGCACCCCTGACCGGGCCACGCGGACAAGGCGACCAACCGGGGGTCCGGGGGCGAAGCCCGCCGGGCGGGGCGTGGGGGTTGCACCCCCACAAAACAAGGACGCTCCACGCAAAAGGCCCGCGCCCTCCGCGGGCACGGGCCACCAAAGAAGTTGGTGAGCTCGTGGCCGTCCACCAGGCCGGAGACCGGGTCCGCGGGCTCGCCACCCGCTTTGACCGGCTCGGCGGTGACGCTGAGGTGGGCGCTGGATGAGGTGTTCATCAGGCTCGCTGGCCAGCCGGTCGGGTGGTCCGCCGCGAACTGGAGGCCAGCGAGACGTGGACTGCCGGCCGGAGGAGGACGTGTCGCGCCCGAGATCGACGCGGGAACGATCCGCCCTCCGCCGACGGGGTCGGTCGAAGCAGAGCAGCGCGAGGCGCTGTTCTGAGTTTGTTATCCAACCTTCCCGGCTGATTTCCTTCTGCGGCAAGAGGAATGATCGATCGAGTGATCTCGGTTAAGCAGAAACGAGTGCTCGGCACCCGTGAACCACCGCCGGTGTCAGCCAGTGCGATGCGCGGGCACGGCGTTCTTCGCGGCCAGCTTCAGGCCGGTTTCGATGAGAATCCATCCGAGGCGTTGCAGCCGCGTTCCTTCCCTTCGACGGTATTTCACGTGGCTCGCAACCCGCCGCAGTTCCGTCTCGCGTTCGCGGACCAGATCTTCCGCCATAAGAAAATGCACCGCGTTCGTCCCCCTCAGCCGGACTTCGATGTGTCGGGTTTCTCTGGCCGCGCCTGCCGGGGGAACGCTGACCAGTGCGCGATCACGTTGTGGTCGCCCGGTCGCGCGTCCCGGCGGTAGCGGTCGATCACCGCTTCGACCTCTGTGCTCATCGCCGCCGCTTCCGCGGGAGTCAGAGACAGCCGTGCGTCGTTGAAAACGGCCTTGTCGTACCACTGGTCCATCCACTGCGGGAGTTCGCTGACGAACCGCGACTCGGCCTCGTAGCGCTGCTCGATCACAGACCTCAGGTATATGTCCAGCGGGCCCGCGAGGTCCGGGTCGCCGATGAAGTCGGCGGCCCGCATACGCGTCGACTTCTGGACGGGCCGCCACCATCGTTCGCGTTTGTTCCCCCGTTCGCTGTCCTCTTCGACCAGGCCGGCCTCGGCCAGCAGTCGCAGGTGCCAGCTGGTGGTCCCCGAGCTTTCGCTGACCCGCTTGCCCAGTCCGGTTGCGGTCGCGGGGCCGTCTGCCTGCAGCAATTCGAGCATCCGCATTCGCAACGGGTGGGCGAGCGCCCGAAGCATCCGGGCGTCGAGCGGTCGCGACGTCTGATCCCGGCGTTCCTCGGTCATGCTGCCCACCTTAAACCGCAGCGAGCTCTTTGCAAAGAGCCCTCTGCGATCTGAGCGCGTTTCCCCCTCGCACGGTTGACGACAACCTGACGTTGTCAGCTGGCGCGGTCTTCGCGTTCGGCGAAACCTGGAACAGCAGCTCCGCTCCGCTCCGCGCCGCGCCGGTCAAGCTCGAGATTGCCCAGTTCTTCCAAGCAAAAGCAGGTCAACTCGGCCGTAGCCGGCGATGGTCTTGGACAGGTGCTTGTCGTCGGCGGCCTCGACGAGCTCGTTGACCAGCGGACTTGCCGGTTCCGGAGTCGCCGATCAGAGACAGGCGCCCGGCGCGGATCCAGGCGCCCTGGCGAGGGTGTGCACGAGCGCGGGTTCGGGTCGGCGGCGAAGTCGAAGTCCTCGATGCGTTTCGTACGCGGGAAGCCGGCTTGCTTGACCAGGCGGGCCTCCCGGTCCTCGCACTCAATGAACAGCAGCTTGGACAGGAAGCTCTTGTAGGTGGCCTGTTGCCGTGCCATGGCAGCGGCCTGGTCGCCGAACCGGTCGCGGATCGTTAGGTCGCTCTTAACGGGGGTTAGATCTCTAACCCGCGGGGCTAGGTGCCGGAAGCGGCTGTGACCTGCGCGGAGTTAGGCGGGGTAGCTCGTGCGGCCAGGTTAGGTCAGGGCCCCAAAGAGGCTGAACCAGCGGGTGGGCGTAACCCGGCGCGCGCCCTGAGTGCCTGGGCCTGGTACGGGCGCGAGTGACGGGAACTCCCGGTATCCGACACCCGATCGCCCGTCTTTGCAGCACCGGGATTGCAGCCACTACCGAGAATACCCACTGAGTCGAGGCACTGAGAACTCACTTCTGACAGCAGGCCGTAGAGGCTGAACCCTCGTCGAGCCGACACCTTCGCGGCGAACTCTTGCCCACGCCCCCTGGTCGCGCCGGCGGGACCAGCTCGCCGACCGGCAGGAAGCTGAGGTGGCCTGGCACCCGCCTGGTGTTCACCACAAAGTACGGGCTGCCGATCGACCCCCGAAACTTCAACCGGGCCTAGGACAACCGCGCACGGGGACGCGCTCAAGCGGCTTGGCGAGAGCCTCGACAAGTAGCGCCACTGCTCTACTTTGCTGCTACCAGGACAACGAAAAGGACCGTCCACTCTACTGTGGACGGCCCTTGACCTGCTGTGGAGCTGAGGGGAATCGAACCCCTGACCTTCTCGATGCGAACGAGACGCGCTACCAACTGCGCTACAGCCCCTTGGTTGTGCTCGTAGAGCTTAGCAGTGCCCTACGAGCACCCCCTGCAGGGGGGTCACTCCCCGACTGCGCGGCGGTACGGGCCGGTTCCGGGCTCGTCGAGCTCCTCGAACGCCGGGTCCTCGTCGTCGAGGTCGACGACGACCGCGCTGCGGCGGACGCGGGATGTCGGGGACGGACGGCGCTCGACGACCTGGCGGCGGACCGGCTCGACGACCTCCACATCCTCGGTCTCCGCGTGGTCCTCTTCATCCGGCGAAGCCGAAGCCGACGGAGCCGGAGCCGAAGCCGACGGAGCGGGACGCCGGGGCGCGCGAGTGCTGTTGAAGCGGGCGAGCCGGCGCTGCCGGATCTCCTCCTCGATGCGCACCTGGCGGCGCAGGTACACGAGGTACCCGACGAGCACGACGTCGATCGCGCCGTGGCCCCACCAGGCGAGTGGGACGACGAAGCCCGCGACGACGCCGGTGATCACCGCGATCACGAGCAGGATGACGACGATGCGCTGCCGGAAGCCGTACTTGGCGCGGGCCGCGATCTCGGCGGCTTCCGGGTCGAAGCCGCCGCGGCCAGGCCGGTAGCCGGCGCGGTCACGCTCGGCTCGCGAGCCGCGGGCCGGCTGCGGGAGCGGCTCGGGTTCGGGGTCCGGTTCCTCGAGGTCGTCTTCCAGTTCGAGCTCGGCCTCCAGCTCGGCGAGGTCGTCCTCCACCGAAGGCCGGGACTTCCCGGAATCGTCGGACATGGCGAATTCCTCCCGGTCTTCGTTGCGTCCACTGCGCACGACCCTGGCCGCGAGCGCCGAGTCGGCCGTTCTCGCGACCTGCTGCCGCCGACGCGCGACCATGGGCACGAGTACGACGAGCCATGCCGCGGCGAGCGCGACGATGATCACGGAGCTGGGCATCTCCCGTCACCTCCCCCGATCCTTCCACCACGAATCACGTTAGTCACAGGAGTAACAGATCGGGCGGAGACTCGCCGGTTTGGATCACGGAAAAGCCTCACCGGATTAGGTGAAACTCACAGCATGTGGTAACGCGGCTACCGCCCCGGGTGGGTAATCACGTTCAGGCGTAGTCGGCGCGGCCCGCCGCGACCAGCCGCGACACCAGCCCGGCCCCGGTTTCCTCGCGCGTCAAGGCGTAGCAGTAGTGGTCCCGCCACCCGCCCGCGACGTCGAGATAACGCTCGAACAGGCCTTCCCGCCGATAGCCCGCTTTGGTGAGAACCCGCAGGCTGGCGGCGTTTTCCGGCCGCACGGTGGCCTCCAGCCGGTGCAGCCCGGCCGGCCCGAAGGCGTGGTCGGTGACGAGCGCGACGGCAGCCGTCGCGACCCCACCGCGGACCACCTCGGACGACACCCAGTAGCCGATCCAGGCCGACCGCAGCGACGCCCGGATGACGTTACCCACAGTGATCTGCCCCGCCAGGCGACCGTCCAGGGTGATGGTGAACGGGAGGCACTGACCACGCCGAGCGAGCGAACGCAGCGCCGCCCACTGCGACGGCCACGACCAGAAGGCGTTGCGTTCCGGCCACGGGCCTACGCCGGTGGGCTCCCACATTTCGAGGTGCGCGCGGTCCCGGAGCCGGATCCGGCTCCACTCGCCGGCATCGCGCAGCCGGACCGGCCGGATCGCGACCTCGCCCGCGGGCACGCGCAGCGGGCCTAGCCGAGCCGGCCAGCCCGGGTGCCGGCTTTCGACCGGGTAGGACACGCCCGACACGGAGTTCATCAGGCCCGTTGCGCCAGGAAGGTGACTTGGACCTGTTCCCCGGCGGGGACTTCGGTCGCCTCTTCCGGCACGTTGATCAGGCAGTTCGCTTCGGCCAGCGACGCGAGCAGGTGCGCCCCGGACTGGCCGAGCGGCTGGACCAGGTATTCGCCGTTGGCCTCGTCGCGCAGCAGCTGGCCGCGGAGGAAGCCGCGCCTGCCCTCGGTCGAGGTGACCGGCGACAGCAGCCGCGCGCCGACGATCCGCCGGTGCGGGTTCCGGGTCCCGCGCGCCGCCCGGATCAGCGGCCGCACCAGCACCTCGAACACCACCAGCGCGCTCATCGGGTTGCCCGGGATGAGGAACGTCGGCACCGAGTCGGGGCCGAGCCTGCCGAACCCCTGCACCGAGCCGGGGTGCATCGCCACCCGCGTCATGTCGATCCGGCCGAGGTCGGACAGCGCGGCGTGGACCTCGTCGCCGGTGGCGCCCCCGGCGCCGCCCGCGACTACGACGATCTCCGACATCAGCAGCCGGCCTTCGACGACCTCCCGCAGCCGTTTCGGGTCGCTCGGCACGATGCCGACCCGGCTGACCTCGGCACCCGCGTCCCGGGCGGCCGCGGACAGCGCGTAGGAGTTGACGTCGTAGACCTGCCCGACCGACGGCGTCCGGTCGACGTCGACCAGTTCGTCGCCGACCGACACGATCGAAACCCGCGGCCGCGGGTAGACGAGGACCTTCGCCCGGCCGACCGCGGCCAGCAGGCCCACCTGGGCCGAGCCGATCGTGTCGCCGCGGCGCACCGCGACGTCCCCGATCTGGACGTCCTCGCCGGCCCGCCGTACGTACCCCGCCGACGGCACCGAGCGGTGCACCGTGACCTTGGCCTGGTGCCCGTCGGTGTAGGCGAGCGGCACGACGGCGTCGGCCAGCGTCGGCAGCGGCGCGCCGGTGTCGACCCGGACGGCCTGGCCGGGCTGGAGCCGGCGCGGCTGGCGTGAACCCGCCGCGATCTCCCCGACGACCGGCAGCTGCACCGGCTCCTGCCCGGCGTTGCGGACGTCGACGCTGCGCACCGCGTACCCGTCGATCGCGGCTTGGTCGAACCCGGGCAGCGCGTGCTCGGCGACCACTTCCTCGGCGCAGAGCAGGCCCTGGGCCTCGGAGATCGCCACGCGCACCGGCTGGGGCCGGACGGCGGCGTCCAAGGTCATCGAGATCTGCGCGTCGACCGAGCGCAGCTCGGCCTCGTCCCCGGCCGCTTCCGGCCGCGCCGCGTCGAGGGATTCCGTCATGGGCGCTCTGTCCCGATCCGTTCCGTCAGCCACGCCCGTAAAGATGGACCGTACTCGGGCGTTTCAAGCGCGAAATCGACCGCGGCGCGCAGGAAACCACCCGGATTCCCCAGGTCGTGGCGGCCGCCGCGGTGGACGACGACGTGCACCGGGTGTCCCTCGCTGATCAGCAGCGCGACCGCGTCGGTCAGCTGCAGCTCGCCGCCGCTGCCCGGGGTGATCCGCTTGAGGGCGTCGAAGATCGCCCGGTCGAGCAGGTACCGCCCGGCCGCGGCGTAGGTCGACGGCGCGTCCTCCGGCTTCGGCTTCTCGACCATCCCGTGCACCTGCTTGACGTCTTCGTCGTCGGTGTCGGTGACGTCGAAGACGCCGTACGGCGAGATCTCGGCCTTCGGGATGTCGAACGCGCAGAGCACGCTGCCGCCGTACTGGGCGCGGACCGCGCCCATCCGCTCGAGCACGCCGGTGGGCAGCACCAGGTCGTCCGGGAGCAGCACGGCGACGGCCTCGTCGTCCGGGCGCAGGTTCGGCTCGGCCTGCGCGACGGCGTGGCCGAGGCCGAGGGCCTGTTCCTGGATGGCGGTTTCGACGGCGAGGAGATCGGTGCCCCGGCGCACCTTCGCGAGCAGTTCGGTCTTGCCCTTGGCCTCGAGGTTCTGCTCGAGCTCGGGCTGCTTTTCGAAGTACCGGACAACGGCGTCCTTGCCCGGCGAGGTCACGATGACCAGGCGTTCCGCGCCGGCGGCGGCGGCCTCGGCCGCGACCAGCTCGATGCCCGGGGTGTCCACCACCGGCAGGAGCTCCTTGGGCACGGCCTTCGTCGCCGGGAGGAACCGTGTCCCAAGGCCGGCGGCAGGCACGATGGCGGTTCTGAACGTCTGGGTGGATTCGGCGCCCGTCATGGGCGCAGAGCCTAACGTGAGGTCATGCACGCGCTGGGCAATGAGCACCTGAGCAAGGCGGAGTGGCGTGACCGGGTGACTCGCGCCCGGGCGGAACAGGCAGCCGAATCCCACGCCAGGGAGGCGTCGGCGCTGGTCAGTGCGGTGGCGAAGGTCACAGCGACCACCGTGTGCGCGTACCTGCCGTTCCGCACCGAGCCGGGCACGACGGCGTTCGTCGACGCGCTGGCGGCCGGCGGCGCGCGGGTCCTGCTGCCCGTCATCCTGCCGGCGCCGGGCCCGCTCGACTGGGCCGAGTACACGGGCGAGGCCGATCTCGTGCCCAGCCGGTTCCGCGGCATCCGGGAGCCGGGCGGGAAACGCCTGGGTATCGAGGCCGTGGGCGCGGCGGAACTGGTGCTGGTGCCCGCGCTGGCCGTGGATCGCCGGGGCGTCCGGCTCGGGCGCGGGGCCGGCCACTACGACCGCTCATTGGTCTTCGCCGCGGCCGGCGCTACGCTGCTGGCCGTCGTCCGGGACGAAGAGCTGGTCGAACGGCTGCCCGGGGAGCCGCACGACGTGCGGATGACCGGGGCCTTGACGCCCGGTCGAGGCGTGGTCGAACTGCCGGTGTGAGCAACCAGGAATTGCCTTTCGGGAAGGTTTTCCCGCACAATCGGGTTAGCACTCAGGTCGGATGAGTGCCAGCAAAGGAGCCGTCAGTGCCTACGTACCAGTACGCCTGCAAAGAATGCGACCACCGGTTCGAAGCCGTGCAGTCGTTCTCGGACCCCAGCCTGACTGTCTGCCCGCAGTGCTCCGGGGTGCTGCGCAAGGTCTTCAGCTCGGTCGGCGTCGTCTTCAAGGGGAGCGGGTTCTACCGCACGGACTCGCGCGACTCGAGCAAGTCGAGCACCGCGCCCGCCCCGGCGAAGACCGAGACCAAGACGGAGTCGAAGCCGGACACGAGCTCGGCATCCTCCTCTTCGACCACGACGAAGACGGCCGCCGCGGCGTCCTGACCCGCGAGTTATCCACAACACCCCGGTTGTCCACAGATGCCGGACGTGGCCCTTCCGGCGGCCCGTCCGGCTTCCCTAACGTCGATCTCGTGCGGCACACCGCCGCACCCGATCCGACTGAGGGGGCCCTGTGGACATCCTGCCGAAGCTCCGCGCACTTCATCCGCCCCGGCTGCCGAGCCGGCGGACGCGGCTGATCCGCCGCTGGCTCGCCGTCGGCCTGCTCGTCCTGGGTGGGCTGTCGCTCGTCCACCCCGGCTCCGCGCGAGGCGCACCGACCGTCCTCGCGGCCCACGACCTTCCTTCCGGCGCGACGCTGAGCGCTGCCGATGTCCGGCTGGCCGACCTCTCCGACGAAGCACGTCCGATGGGCGTGTTGAGCACCCTCGACGCCGTCGACGGGCGCCTGCTGGCGGGCGCCGTCCGAGCCGGCGAGCCGCTGACCGACGTCCGGCTGGCGACGGTCCCCGCCCCGGGTGATCCCGGCACGGCGACCGTGCCGGTCCGGTTGGCTGACATGGCCGTCGCCGCACTGCTCCGGCCCGGCCAACGCGTCGACGTCGTCGCGGCGCCGGAGCCGGCCGCGCCCGCGTCCGTGCTGGCCGCTGGGGCGACGGTCGTGACGGTTGGGCACCAGGAGCCGGCCACGCTCAAGGGGCCGCTGGTGCTGCTCCGGCTGCCGGAGGCCGCGGCAACGAGGGTGGCGGCGATTTCACTGGAGCGTCCGGTAACGGTTACTCTCCGCTAGCCTCCGCCCGCCCGGACGGGCGGGGCGTCCCCTTCCGGTTCGTGGCTCGTGAGGAGAAAAAGGTGTTCAAAGGCTTCAAGGACTTCCTGATGCGCGGCAACGTCGTCGACCTGGCCGTGGCGGTGGTCATCGGCTCGGCGTTCACGGCGATCGTCACGGCGTTCACCAGCGGCCTGATCAAGCCGCTGATCAGCACGATCGGCGGCACGGAGGCCGCGAACGGCCTCGGATACCAGATCTTCGACAACAACAAAGCCACGTTCCTGGACTTCGGCGGCGTGATCAACGCGGCGATCAACTTCGTGCTGGTCGCGGCGGTGGTCTACTTCGTGATCGTGATGCCGGTCAAGAAGGTGCAGGAGCGCCGCAAGCGCGGCCAGGAGCCGGGCCCGTCGGAGCCGACGGACGTGGAGCTGCTGATCGAGATCCGCGACCTGCTGCGCGCCCAGCAGAGCCAGCGCGGCAGCGACCGCGACTGACGAGGTCAGCGGTCGTGGTGCGGTGGCCGGTTCTCCCGGTACCAGTCGTCCGGGAGACCGGTGCGCCGCTCGGGGTCGCGCTCGTCGGAGGTCGTCTCGGGCAGGACGTCCCCGAAGATCTCATCGACCCGGCGGCGCTGCTCGCTGCCGGCCTTGGGGTCGCGTTTCTCGCCGGACATGCCCTCAGTCTCCCACGACGCGTTCTTTGACAACTCCAGAGAGCTGACCGAGCGCATCGAGGCGGCGCAGGTGCTCAGGGGGCAGCTCGAGCCCCGCGGCGGCGACGTTCTCCTCCAGGTGCGTGATCCGGCCGGTGCCCGGAATCGGCAGGACCACCGGTGATCGGGCCAGCAGCCACGCGAGGGCGACCTGGGCGGAGGTGGCACCCACCTCGCCCGCGACAGCGGCGATCTCCGCTCCGCCTGCCGCGGCCGGTGCCACCGGTCGCCAAGGCAGGAAGGCGATTCCCGCCGCCGCACAGGCCCGCAGGACCGGCTCGTGCTCACGGTCGAGCACGCTGTAGCGGTTCTGGACGCTGACGATCTCGACGAGTTCACGGGCCCGAGCGAGCTCGTCGACAGTCACTTCGGACAGCCCGAGCAGGCCGATCTTCCCCGCGGACTGCAGCTCGCGGAGCGTGCCGAGCTGATCGGCCAAGGGCGTTTCCGGGTCGACGCGGTGCAGCTGCAGCAGCTCGATCCGCTCCACGCGGAGCCGGCGCAGGGCCTGGTCGACCTGGTCGCGCAGGATTTCGGGCCGGGCGTCGAGCCGCCACTCGCCGCCGGGCCCGGTTCGCGCGACGCCGACCTTGGTGGTGATCAGCAGCTCGTCGGGATAGGGGTGCAGGGCCTCGGCGAGCAGTTCCTCGTTGGCTCCGCCGCCGTAGAGGTGCGCGGTGTCGATGAGCGTGACACCGAGCTCGACGGCCCGCCGGGCGACGGCGATCGCGCCGGCCCGGGCGGGCCCGGCTTCGGTCGGCAGGTGCATCGCCCCGAAACCGAGCCGCCGGACGTTCAGCCTGCCACCGATGCGGAAATCGGGGATCACACCTCTTCGAGGCCCGAGAGCTCGTCGATCACGTGGGGAACGAGCGAGGTCAGCGTGGCCATCCCGTCGCGGACCGCCGACCGCGACCCGGCCAGGTTGACCACGAGCGTGCTGCCCGACACCCCGGCGAGCCCGCGGGAGATCCCGGCGTCGACGGCGCCGGCGGCCAGTCCGGATGCGCGGATGGCCTCGCTGATGCCCGGGATGGGCCGGTCGAGCACACCGGCGGTGGCGTCCGGAGTCCGGTCGCGCGGCAGCACGCCGGTGCCACCGACGGTGATCACCAGGTCGGCGCCGCCGATCACGGCGGTGTTGAGCGCGTTGCGGATACCCGCGGTCTCGGCCTCGACGACCACGACACCGTCGACGATGAAGCCCGCTTCTTCGAGCAGCTCCGTGACCAGCGGGCCAGTGGTGTCCTCGTGCTCGCCGTGCGCCACGCGATCGTCCACGATGACCACGAGGGCCCGGCCCAGCCGTTGTGCACTCCGTTCCATGGCGCCCACCGTAGCCGGTTTCGGCGGCCGGGCGCCGGGAGGTGCCGGGTGAGTTCTGACGATTCGGTGACGTGACGCCGCGAGCTCCGGCGAGCCCCGGCGAAGGCCCCTAGCGTGGCCGGGGTGCGCGTACTGGTCACCGGCGGAGCCGGGTTCATCGGGTCCCACATCGCCGACCTCCTGGCCGACGGCGGTGACGAGGTCGTGGTGCTGGACAACCTCCTCCCCACGGCTCACGGCTCCGGCTCCCCGCCGCCCTACACCGACAGGCACCGGTTCCTGCGCGGCGACGTCACCGATACCGAGATCGTCGCGGAGCTGCTGGACGGCGTCGACGCGGTCTGCCACCAGGCGGCGGTGGTGGGCCACGGGATCGACCCGTCGGACGCACCTTCGTACGCGTTGCACAACGACTACGGCACGGCGGTGCTCCTGGCCGGAATGCACGCGGCCGGCGTACGGAAGCTGGTGCTGGCCTCGTCGATGGTCGTCTACGGCGAAGGCCGCTACGCGTGCGGGGACCACGGCGTGGTGGCGCCTTCGCCGCGCCGCCGGTCCGATGTGGACGCCGGCCGGTTCGAGCCACGCTGCCCGTCGTGCGAAGAGGAGCTGAGCTGGCAGCTGGTGCCCGAGGACGCGCCGCTGAACCCCCGCAGCACGTACGCGGCCACGAAGCTGGCCCAGGAACACCTGGCCGGTGCGTGGGCCCGGCAGACGGGCGGCACGGTGTGGGCGATGCGCTACCACAACGTCTACGGCCCGCGGATGCCCCAGAACACCCCGTACGCGGGAGTCGCGTCACTCTTCCGCTCGTCCTTGGCACGCGGCGAGGCGCCCCGAGTTCTGGAAGACGGCCGCCAGCAGCGCGACTTCATCCACGTCCACGACGTGGCGAGGGCGAACGTCCTGGCCCTGCGCGCGGAAGCCCCGGCAGCCGAGATCACCCCGCTGAACATCTGTTCCGGCACCCCGCACACGGTGGGCGACCTGGCGGAGGAGCTGGCGCGGGCTTGCGACGGCCCGGCACCCCAGGTGATCGGCGGCGCGCGTCCCGCCGACGTCCGGCACGTCGTCGCCGATCCGGCCCGCGCCCGCGAACTACTGGGCTTCACGGCGGAAATCGGCTTCGAAGCGGGAATCGCCGATTTCGCGACGGCGGAACTGCGCGCCCCCGTCGAGGTTCAGGCCGTGAACGCCCGCGCGACGGCGAGGCTGTCCTCGTAGACGTGGTAGCGGGTGATCACGCCACTGTCGACGGTGAGGTGCAGGGCGCAGCGGGCGCTGTAGGCCAGGCCGGTGGCCTTCACCGTCTGGCGGATATCTCCCAGCACCACCGCGTCCCGGCCGTCGACCAGGATCCTCGAGATCACTCCACCGCGCTCCCCGTGGAACTCGTTCAGCTGGCGGAAGTGGTCGGCGACATCGGCGCGCGTCGACCGCTCCCGGATCCACGGCACTGCCGGGTGTCCCGCCGCGGGCCAGTCGAGCTGCCAGTCGACTCCGTCCGCGAACAGTTCGGCGATCCGGTCCGGATCTCCCCCGGCCAGCCGGGCGAGGAACTCGGTCACGGCCGCCCGGGTGCTCGCCTCCGCACCGGTGAACTGGTGGTCGTACCGGATCCGGCCGTCCTCGTCGAGCAGGAGGAAGATGGTGCCGCTCCACACCGGGGCGCCACCCGTCGCCGGAACCATGTGGGTGGTGAACGTGACCGCGTCGTGGTGGGTCACGACGTCGTCCGCCGCGGCGAAGACGAATTCCCCGGTCGCGACGAACCGGTCGTACGCGCCGGTGACCCGGGCCTCGAGCGCGTCGTGTCCCCGGTGCTCGGCGGTTTCGGTGTACTGCACGCCGTCTTCGGCCCACAGCCGCGCGACAGTGCTGCGCCGCGCGGCGGCGTCCGGCTCGTTCCACACCGCCACGTAGCGGCTGATCAAGTTCGAGGTCATGGTCAGGAAGCTAGAGCGGGTTCCCTGACACCTCCTGTCAGTGGATCCGGGCAGACTTCCGGACATGCGTGCGACTCGTCTGGTGTCCCTGCTGTTGCTGCTGCAGACCAGGGAGCGGATGACCGCGCGGGAACTGGCGGACGCCCTGGAGGTGTCGGTCCGGACGATCTACCGGGACGTCGAGTCGCTCGGCGCCGCGGGCGTCCCCGTGTACGGCGAACCAGGTCACGAAGGCGGCTACCGGCTGCTCGACGGCTACCGCACCCGGCTGACCGGCCTCACCGCGGACGAGGCCGAGGCGCTGTTCCTCACCGGGCTCCCGTCCGCGGCGGCCCAGCTGGGCCTGACGGCCGCGACGACCGCTGCGCAGCTCAAGCTCATGGCGGCGTTGCCCGCCGAGCTGCGCGACCGCGCCGCCGGCCGGTTCCACGTCGACCTCCCGTCGTGGTACCTCCGCGCCGAGCGAACTCCGCACCTGACTCCGATTTCGGAGGCCACTCGTGACCAGCACGCCCTGCGGATCCGCTACCTGCGCTGGGTGAAGCCGCACGAGATCAGCCGGACCGTGCAGCCCCACGGACTGGTCCTGAAAGCGGGCAACTGGTACCTCGTGGCTCGCGGCGGCGAGCAGTTCCGGACCTACCGGATCTCCCGGATCCTCGACGTGGATGTCCTCCCCGAGCGGTTCGAACGAGCCGAAGGGTTCGACCTGGCGAGCCACTGGGAGAGCTACCTCGACCACTTCGACCGGCGCCGCTATCGGGACACCGCGGTCCTCCGGTTCTCCCGTCGTGGCCTGGACCGGCTACCCGAGTTGTTCGAACCGGCCGTCGTGGCGGCCCGGAAGACCAGGGCCGGGCCGGACCCGGCAGGGTGGACCGAACTCGAGATCCCCATCGAATCGGTCGAGGCCGCGGTGCCCGAACTGCTCAAGTTCGGCGCCGACGTCGAGGTCGTCGCACCGGAAGAGTTGCGAGCGGAAGTCGTCCGGATCCTGCACGCGATGAACCGGGCCTACGGTCTCTAGCCGGTTGATCCGGCAACTGGCCGGCACCGCTTGCATCGTCGAGACGGCCAGGCCGAGCCGGCCGCCGATCCGGACCGGGCCCAGCTGCTTGCGCCACCGCAGCCGCACGATCGCCTGCATCGGGTGTTCGGGCCGGGCTGTGCTGCGGACGGCAGCTGCGATCAGCCGTCCCGGCAGCGCCTTCAGTGCGGCAGCGTCGGCCCCTTTGCGGGCGGTTGTGGCGGCGACTATAAGCATTTTTGCTGCAGCGGCGCAGGTCCAGCTTTGCTCGACGCGCGACAGGCCGCCACCGATCGCCTCCACGCCGGACAACGTCCCTGGACCTCACATCTAGGGCATCGCCAGCGGCAGGCGCACCTCGAACCGGCACCCCGGTCCGTGGTTGTGCACCCCGATCCGCCCCCGGTGCGCCTCGACCAGCCCCTTCGCAATGGCCAAGCCGAGCCCGCCGCCGCTGGTCGTCCCGCCGCGCTCGGGCGTCCGCGCCTGCGTCCCGCGGAAAGCGACGTCGAAGACGCGGTTGATCTCGTCGTCCGGGATGCCGCCGCAGGAGTCGTCCACGGCGAGCAGCGCCTCGTCGCCGTCGACGCCGATCTGCACCGCCACCGTCCCGTCGGGCGGGGTGTGCCGGATCGCGTTGGACACCAGGTTCCGCACGATCCGGGCCAGTTCCGGGTCGCTGCCGGTCACCACCGGCCAGGTCGACGCCCTGGCGAGGACCCGGACCCGCTTCCGGTGGGCCACCGGCGCCTGGGCGGCCACGGCGTCGCTCACGACGTCCCGCAGCGGCACCGCCGACATCGTGAGTTCCAGGGCCCCCGCGGTGATCCGCGAAAGCTCGAACAGGTCGCCGACCATCGCGGACAGCCGCCGGGTCTCACCGCTGATCCGCTGGGCGTAGTCGGCGACCTCGTCGCGTTCGGACACCACGCCGTCGGCCAGCGCCTCGGCCATCGCCTGGATCCCGGCCAGCGGGCTGCGCAGGTCGTGGCTGATCCAGGCCACCAGTTCGCGCCGTGAGGCCTCGGCGGCGCGTTCCCGCTCGCGTGCCTCGCGTTCCCACACGCTGCGGCGTGCGATGGCCCGGCCGAGGATGATCGCCGCGGGCACGGTGACCAGCGCGACGAGCAGACAGACCAGGAGCATCGTGGTCAGCGCCGGGGTGAACATGAACCCGCTGATCCCCAGGACGCCGACCAGCGTGGCGAGCACCGGGATCAGCACCAGCACCGTGAGCGTGGTGGCCAGCGAACCGCGGCGCAGGACGTACAACGCCACGCCGCCCAGTGCCGCAACCGGCAGCGAGAACAGCAGTGCGAACGGCAGGATGTGCCAGAGGTGCGTCAGCATCTCCGAGACGGACTCGCCCGAACCGATCACGGCTGCTCCCGGTCGTAGCGGTAGCCGACACCCCACACCGTCGCCACCCGGGTCGGCTTGGCCGGGTCACGCTCGATCTTCTCGCGCAGCCGTCGCACGTGGACGGTCACAGTGGACTGATCGCCGAAGTCCCAGCTCCACACCTTTTCGAGCAGGTCCGCGCGCGAGTACGCCACGCCGGGGTGGGCGAGGAAGAACGCCAGCAGGTCGAACTCCCGGGTGGTCAACGGCAGTTCGCGGCCGCGGAGGGTCGCGGTGCGCGCATTCATCTGCAGGCGCAGGTCGCCGTCCGCGAGCACGGCGGCGGCCGGCTCCGGGCGGGGCATCCGGGCGCGGCGCAGCACCGAGGTCACGCGGAGGGCGAGTTCCTTGGGGCTGAACGGTTTCGTCACATAGTCGTCGGCGCCGAGCTGGAGGCCGGCGATGCGGTTCTCCTCCTCGCCGAGGGCGGTGAGCATGACGATCGGCACCTGGCTGACCTGGCGCAGCCGCTTGCACACCTCCAGGCCGTTGATCCCGGGCATCATGACGTCGAGGACGACGAGGTCGGGCTCGTGGGCGGCGAACTTCGTCAGCCCCTCGGCGCCGTTGCCGGCCATGTCCACGGTGAACCCGGCCACCTCGAGGTAGCGGCGGACGACGTCGCGGACCGTCTCGTCGTCGTCGACCACGAGCACCCGTCCGGCCTGATCCCTCATCACGTCTCCCTCACCAGCCCGTCAGCAGCAGGTGGTTGACCGCCAGCGCCGTCGCCGCCTGCGCGGCCAGCCACCACTGGCGGCCGGGCCGCGGCAACAGCGCCGTCATCGGCAGCAACCACACCCCGAACGGTAGCCAGATCCGTTCGGTCTCGGCTTTCGACAGGCCCGAGACGTCGGCGAAGAGGATGGCGGTCAGGGCGGCGAGGCCCAGCAGGAGGACCGGATCGGCGAGCAAGGCCCGGCGCGGAGACCCGAATCCTCGCCGGACGGCGGCGACGACCGCGGGGCCGAGCGCGACGGTCACCGCCGCGAGGTCGGCCCACACCCAGTACGAATAGGGCCGGACCAGCGCCACTCCCTGGTAGTAGCGCTCGACGACCAGGTGGTAGCCGTCGAGCCACCAGAAGCCCGCCCAGGCGAAGACGCCGACGACGGCGAGTGCCGCGACGATCGCCAGTGCCGCCGCCCGCCACTGCCGGCCGAGGACGGCGACGGCCACCGCGAGCAGGCCGAGCAGCACCAGGCCGTACGACAGGAAGATCCCGAAGCCGAGCAGCACCCCCGCGGCCAGCCCGGCCGGAGCGGCGTACCGGCGGCCGTGGGTGAACCCCGTCGCGGACAGCGCGAGGAGCGCCAGCCCGGTCGCGGTCACCCCGGCGAAGAGGCCGTCCGCCGAGACGCCGATCCACACCGCGCCCGGGGTGAGGACGGCGAACGGCAGCACCGCGCGGGCCGCCTCGGGCCGGCCGAGCAGGGCGACCGTGGCCGGCACGGCCACCGCGACCAGGCTGCCGGCGAGCACCACGGCCGTGGCCGCCCACGCGCCGCCGTGCAGGCCGAGCCGGTCCAGCCAGACGAAGACGAGCGTCGCGCCCGGCGGGTGACCGGACACGTGCGTCGTCCACGATTGGGGCTGGAAGTCGAGGATGCGGGAGGAGAACTCGCGCAGCATCGGCGGGATGTCGGTGATCCCCGGGACCTCGTGGAGGTACTCCTGGGGAATGGTGAGGTGCCCGGCGAACCCGCGGGACCAGCCGTCGACCATGGCCAGGGAGAAGATCCAGGCGAGCGAGGCGAGGTAGCCGGCGGCGAGCGCGCGGCGCCACGGCAGGCGGGCGGCCAGCGCCGGGCCGTGGAGCACCACCGCGACCGCGACGAGCACGGCGAACACCGAGCCCGGGCCGACGTGCGGCAGCCAGTCGGCGAACAACGGCGGCGCGGACACGAAGATGACCACGCCGGAGTGCGGCCGGTTGTAGTAGAGGCCGACGGCGGTGGCGGCGGCGGCGAGCACCGCCGCGGCGGCGACGGCAAAAAGGTCGGCGCGGCGGCCGGAGACCGGGGCTTCGGGTTCGCGGGCAGGCGGCTCGGCGAGCCGGGCTGCCGATGTCGGCTCGCTCATCGTCGCCCACCCTAGGTTCACCGCGGGCGATCCGCGCCCTGGGAACGGGAGCCGTAACGACGCGGTAAGAACTCGCCCGATGTCATGATTCGGTAAGCCCCGCAAGGGTTCTACGACGTTTCGGGCGGCCTTACGGTCGGCGCCGTGACTGACTTGGAAGTGGACGTCGTCCTCCCCTGCCTCGACGAAGCGGGTGCCCTCCCCGCCGTACTGGCCGGCCTGCCGCCGGGCTACCGCGCGATCGTGGTCGACAACGGCTCGGCCGACGGCTCGCCGGAAGTGGCGGCCTCGCTCGGCGCGAAGGTCGTCCACGAGCCGCGCCGCGGCTACGGCGCGGCCGTGCACGCGGGGCTGGAAGCCGCCACCGCGGACATCGTGTGCTTCGCCGACGCCGACGGGTCCCTGGACCTCGCCGACCTGCCGCGCCTGGTGACCGCGGTCGAACACGGCGCGGACCTGGCCGTCGGACGCCGGGTGCCGACCGGTCCCGGGGTGTGGCCGTGGCACGCGCGGATGGGCAATGTCGTGCTGGCGACGCTGTTGCGCGGCCGCGGGCTGCCGGTGCGGGACATCGCGCCCCTGCGCGCCGCGGACCGGCTCGCCCTCCTTCGGCTGGACGTCGCCGACCGGGCGTTCGGCTACCCCCTGGAGCTGCTGATCAAGGCCCAGCGCGCCGGGTGGCGGGTCCGGGAGTTCGACGTCCGCTACGGCGAGCGCGCCAAAGGGACGAAGTCGAAGGTGTCCGGGTCGGTGCGGGGGACGCTGCGTGCGGTCCGCGACTTCGGGCGGGTGCTGGCCCGATGACCCGTCCGTTCATCCTGCTGGTCGTGGCCAAGGCGCCCGTTCCGGGGCTGGCCAAGACCCGGCTGTGCCCGCCCGCCACTCCGGCTCAGGCGGCCGAGATCGCCGCGGCCGCGTTGCTCGACACGCTCGAGGCCGTCTGCGCGGTGCCCGGCGCCGAGCCCGTCGTCGCGATGACCGGCGATCTCGGTGCGGCCGCCCGGCCCATCGAAATCGGCATGGCGCTGCGCCACGTCACCACGATCCCGCAGCGTGGCACCGATTTCGGTGCCCGGCTGGCGAACGCCCACGCGGACGCCGCCGAGGTGCACGCCGGTCTGCCGGTCCTCCAGATCGGCATGGACACCCCGCAGGTCACGCCGGAGTTGCTCGCCGCCGCAGCCGCACCGGTCCTGCACGGCGGCCACGACTCGGTGCTCGGGCCGGCCGCGGACGGCGGCTGGTGGGCGCTGGGCCTCGCCGAGCCGCGGCACGCACAGGCCCTCGCGGACGTCCCGATGTCCCGCGAAGACACCGGTGAGCGCACACTACGCGCCCTCACCGCGTGCGGGCTGCGGCCGCGGCGCGCCGCCCAGCTGTCCGATGTGGACACGATGGCGGACGCCCGCTCGGTGGCGGCGGTGTGCCCGGGTGGCCGGTTCGCCCGCGCCGTCGCGGCGGTCGGCGGACGGGCGGTGGCGTGATGACCGCCCCGGTGAGCACCGGCCACGAGTTCGACCGCGGCCTGCTCGGCCACCAGTGCTGGCTCGAGCTGGCCAACGGCGAGCGGATCGAGCTGGCCGTGGAACGCTGGGCGGAGCCGTCCGAGGGCGACGACGTCCTGCTCGACGCGTGCTCCGGCCCCACGATCGACCTCGGGTGCGGGCCCGGCAGGCTCACCGCGGCGCTGGCCGGGCGCGGAGTCGTCGCGCTGGGCGTGGACAGCTCGCGCACGGCCGTCGGGCTGACCCGGCGTCGCGGCGGAAGCGCGTTGCAGCGCAACCTCTTCGACCGCCTGCCCGGCGAAGGGCGGTGGCGGCACGCCCTGCTCGCGGACGGCAACATCGGCATCGGCGGCGACCCGGCCACGCTGCTGCGGCGCACGGCGCGCCTGATCGCCCCCGGCGGTGACGTTCTCGTCGAGCTGGAGCCGCCCGGTCGGGGCCTGCGGCACGAGCGCGTCCGGCTCCGGCCCGGCCACGCCGACGTCGCCTGGTTCACCTGGGCCTGGGTCGGGGTCGACGCGATCGCCGAGGTCGCCGCGCGCGCCGGGTTGCGCGTCGACTGGACCACCCGGCACGGGCACCGCTGGTTCGCGCGATTGGAGCGGTCGTGAAGCTCGCGATTCCGGCAGAAGAGCAGTTCCGGGCCCCGGCGCACCACGAACGCGTGACGTCGAAGATCGGCCTGGCGCTCGCGATCACGTTCACGACGTGTTTCGTGACGGGGCTGATCAGCCACCTGATCCAGCACCCGCCGGGGTGGTTCTCCTGGCCCAGCCGCCCGGTCGGGCTCTACCGCGTCACCCAGGGTCTGCACGTGATCTCCGGCGTGGCGTCGATCCCGTTGCTGCTGGCGAAACTGTGGAGCGTCTACCCGAAGCTGTTCGGCCGGCCGCTCGTCCGCTCGCTGCCGCACGCCCTGGAGCGGATGTCGATCCTGGTGCTGTCCGGTGCGGCGTTCTTCGAGCTGACGACCGGGCTGCTGAACGTCGCGCAGAACTATCCTTGGGGCTTTTACTTCCCCCAGGTGCACTACGCGGTCGCGTGGCTGGCGATCGGCTCGATCCTGGTGCACGTCGCGGTGAAGCTGCCGATCATCCGCCGCGCACTGAGCCGGACCACCGTGGCGGAGGCGCCGGCCGAGGGGCTGTCCCGGCGGGGTTTCCTGGTGACCACCGGGCTGGCGGCCGGGGTCGCGGTCGTGGCCACCGCGGGTGCGACGGTCCCGTTCCTGCGCGGCGTCTCCGCCCTTTCCTGGCGGACCGGTAAGGGCACGCAGGACCTCCCGGTGAACCGCACGGCGGCGGCCGCGGGTGTCACGTTGTCGCCGGCCTGGCGGCTCTCGGTGTTGACCCCGCGCGGCACGGCGAAGTTCTCGCTCGACGAGCTGCGCGCCCTGCCGCAAACGACGGCGGAGCTCCCGATCGCGTGTGTGGAGGGCTGGAGCCAGTCGGCCACCTGGCGCGGGATCTCCCTGCCCACGCTCCTGAAAGCCGCCGGCGCGGCACCGGGCACGGCGGTCCGGGTGTCCTCTTCGGAGCGTGGCGGGCTGTACGGCGTCAGCGTGCTCCCCGGCGAACACACGGCCGACGAGCTGACGTTGCTGGCCTTGGAGCTGAACGGCGAGGTCCTCGCCCCCGACCACGGCTTCCCCTGCCGGATCATCGCGCCGAACCGCCCTGGCGTGCTGCAGACGAAGTGGGTCACGAAGCTGGAGGCGCTGTGAAGACCGCGCGAGTGCTCCTCGCCCTGCCGGGTCTCGCGGCACTGGTGTGGGGTGTGGTGCTGTTCGCCGAGTACGCGCTGCCCTTGCGTCCGGACGTCTTCGGGACGGTCGGCTGGATCATCGGCGGCCCGATCCTCAACGACGCGGTCATCGCCCCGCTGACGGCGCTGCTCGGCATCGTCCTGGCTCGCCGCCTGCCGCGCCCGTGGAAAGGCCCGGTCATCGCCGGCACGGTCACCACCGGCATCCTGGCGATCCTGGCGTTCCCGCTGTTCTGGCGCCCGTACGGAACCCCGCCGATGCCGGGCCTCCACGACGACACCAACCCGGCCCCCGCCCTGGCCCTCACCCTGGCAGCAGTCTGGCTGGCCGTGGCCCTGACTGCCCTCCGCCACCGTGTCGTCCCCCGAATCACCCGTGCCGTCCCGCCAATCACGCGAGATACGTCCCCAATCACGCGAAACACGTCCCCAATCACGCGAGACACGCCCCCAGACACGCAAGATGCCCGTTCCGACACACCAGCCGACCGCCCCAATCCCTGACTCCGGGCAGAAATGCGGCCACGCGCGACCGGCATCGAGTGCCTGGTCGCGCGTGGCCTTGTGGGTCCGGCCCCGAAGACGGGGGTCGAGCCGAAGTTGGTCTCGGCCGCGCCAGGGCGGCCGAGCGTCTGAACCGGATCAGTTGGGCTGGACGGGCTGGCCGCCGAACGTCACCTCGACCGTGCGGCCGTCGGCGAGCGTGAACGTCGCCTTCTCGTCCGGGGCCCGGGTGCGGACCGCCGCGACCAGCGTGTCGGCCGAGTCGATCGGGCGGTCGTCGATCTTGGTGACGACGTCGCCCGCCTTCAGGCCGGCCTTCTCCGCCGGGCTGCCGCCCTTGATGGCGCCGAGCTCGGCGCCGCCCTGCGGGGCGTCCTTGACCTCCGCGCCGATGTAGGTCTGCACCGCCTGGCCGGTCTTGATGATCGTGTCCGCGGTGCGGCGGGCCTGGTCGATCGGGATGGCGAAGCCGATGCCGACGTTGCCGCCTTCGGACGCGCCCTGGCCCTGGCCACCGGAGGCCGACTGCGGGCTGTAGATCGCGGAGTTGATGCCGATGACCTGGCCGGACATGTTCGCCAGCGGCCCACCCGAGTTGCCCGGGTTGATCGCCGCGTCGGTCTGGACCGCGTCCATCACCGTGGTCTGGTCGCCGCTGCTGCCGCCCGCGCGCACCGGCCGGTGCAGCGAGCTGACGATGCCCGAGGTGACCGTGCCGGCCAGCTCGAACGGCGAGCCGATGGCCACCACCGACTGGCCGACGCGCAGGTCGTCAGAGCGGCCGAGCTCCACCGGGGTCAGGTTGCCGACGCCGGTGACCTTGACGACCGCGATGTCGGTCGTCGGGTCGCGGCCGACGATCTTGGCGGCGGCCTTCTTGCCGTCCTGGAACACCGCCTGGATCTGGCCTCCGTTTGCGCCGACCTCGACGACGTGGTTGTTCGTCAGGATGTAGCCGTCGGTGCTGATGACGAAGCCGGAGCCCTCGCCGGCCCCCTGCTGGCCGCTGACCTGCAGCTCGACCACGCTCGGCGACAGCTTCTGCGCGACGGCCTCGACCGAGCCGGCGGGCGCGTTGCCCGTCTGCTGGGCCGGCTTCGGCGCGTCGAGCGCGTTGCTGGCCGGGCCGGACGACCCGCCGGTGAAGTACCCGACGGTCCCGCCCGCGATGCCGCCGACCAGCAGCGCGACCAGCGCGACGCCGGCGAGCAGCTTCCCGCCGGACCGCTTGGGCTCCGGCGCGGCGACGGGGTAGCCGGACGTGCCGGGCTGCCCGTACGGGTGGGGCGGCGGGTAGACGCTCTGCTGGGTCGGGCCGGACGGCATCTGCGCACCCGGGGCGGACCACGGGTTCGCGGCCTGCCCGCCGTACGCCGGATCGGCCCCGGTCACCGCGTGGTAGGACGGCTCGGAGTACTGCGGCGCACCGCCGGACTCGGGCTGGGCCTGCTCACCGTACGGGTGCCCCGCCCAACCGCCCTGGGCCGGCTGCTGGCCGGTCTCGGGGTGCCGCGGAGCCGCGGGGTCGTGCGCGCTGGGGTCGTTCTCGGTCATGTCCTCACCTTGCGCGATGGTCCTGAGAGCTTCCTGAGCCGAACCTGTGCATCGGAGATGAGTATGCCGGGATCAGCCCGCCGCGCGGAGCCGTTCCGCGATTTGCTCCGGCGTCGCGTCGTTGATCCACACCGCCATGCCCGACTCGGACCCCGCCAGGTACTTCAGCTTGTCCTTCGCGCGCAACACGGAGAACAGCTCCAGGTGGAGCCAGCCCAGCTCGCGGTCGCGGCGCACCGGTGCCTGGTGCCACGCCGCGATGTACGGCAGCGGCCGGTCGTACAGCGCGTCGCAGCGGCGCAGCACGTCCAGGTAGACGTCGGCGAAGTCGTCGCGCTCGGCGTCGGTCAGCGCGGGGATGTCCGGGACCTGCCGGTGCGGCACGATCTGCACCTGGACCGGCCAGCGGGCCGCCGGCGGCACGTACGCCGTCCAGTGCTCGCCGGACGTCACCACGCGCGCGCCGGACTTGCGTTCGGCGGCGAGCACGTCCCCGAGCACCGGGCGGCCGTGTTCGGCCTGGTAGGCGCGGGCGACTTCGAGCATCCGCTCGGTCTTCGGGGTGACGAACGGGTAGCCGTAGATCTGCCCGTGCGGGTGCGACAGCGTGACGCCGATTTCTTCGCCGCGGTTCTCGAACGGGAAGACCTGCTCGACGCCGGGCACCGCGGACAACCCGGTCGTGCGGTCCGCCCACGCGTCCACCACGGCCCGCACCTGCTCGGCGCTCAGCTGCGCGAAGGAACCGTCGTGGTTGCTGGTGAAGCAGACGACCTCGCAGCGGCCACGGCCGGGCCGCACCGGCACCAGCCCGAAACCATCCACAGTGGACGGCTCGCCGACGACGTCCTCGGCGAAGGACGGGAACCGGTTCTCGAAGACGACGACGTCGTAATCGCTTTCGGGGATCTCGCTCGGTTTGCCGGGCTTGCTCGGGCACAGCGGGCAGAGGTCCGCAGGCGGCTTGTAGGTCCGCGTCTGCCGGTGCGCGGCCATCGCGACCCACTCACCGGTCAGCGGGTCCAGCCGGATCTCCGACGCGGCCGAAACCGGCGGCAGGTCACGGGTGTCCTCGGCGACGCGGTCGGGCGCGCCGGACTGGTCGAAGTAGATGATCTCCCGGCCGTCGGCCAGGTGTCGTACGGTTCGCTTCACGCTTCTTCGGCCTCGACCGTCTCCGCCGTTTCGGCGATCATGAGTTCCCCTGCCCTTTCGGCGAGTATTTCCTTGGCCTCGTCGGAAATCCCGTCATCGGTGACGACGACGTCGGCCTCGTCCAGGTCGGCGATCGTCGAGATCCCGACGGTGCCCCACTTGGTGTGGTCGGCGAGCACGACCAGCTTGCGCCCGGCCTCGACCAGCGCGCGGTCGGTCTCGCTCTCGGTGAGGTTCGGTGTCGTGAACCCCGGCCCGTCGGCCATCCCATGCACGCCGAGGAAGACGGCGTCCAGGTGCAGCGACCGCAGGCTGTGCACGGCGACCGGCCCGACCAGCGCGTCCGACGGGGTCCGCACCCCGCCGGTGAGCACGACCGTGCGATCCGGCTGCGTCGACCCGCGGAGCACGTCGGCGACCTGGATCGAATTGGTCACGATGGTGAGCCCGGGGATGGCGTCGAGCGCCCGAGCCAGCGTCCACGTCGTGGTGCCGGCGGAGATGCCGATCGCGGTGCCGGGCCGGATCAGTGTCGCGGCGAGCTCGGCGATGGCTTCCTTCTGCGCCCGCTGGCGCACGGACTTGGCCTCGAAGCCGGGCTCGTCGGTGCTCTTGCCGACGACCGAGGTGGCGCCGCCGTACACCTTCTCGACGAGTCCCCGGCCGGCGAGGACGTCGAGGTCGCGGCGCACCGTCATGTCGGACACGCCAAGCCTGGTCACGAGGTCGCTCACGCGGACCGCACCGGTCCGGCGGGCCTCTTCCAGGATCACCGCCTGTCGCTGACGCGCCAGCACCGTTTCACTCCGTCCCGTCCAGCCAATTACACAAAATCCTACACGACTAAACACGGGATCCGCAGGGCCGACGAGGGTGAACTTCGAAACACCAGGTCATGACGTGGGCAGGAACGGACGTGCCCCGTCCCAGCCGAACAACGGGGGAGAACGCCGGTGGATGCCGCGGGCCCGGATCAGCCGGGCGCCCCCGGCAGCCGGATCGTCATCAGCGCGCCGCCTTCCGGCGCCTGCGAGGCGTACACAGCTCCGCCGTGCCGCTCGGCCGCGTGCTTCACGATCGCCAGCCCGAGACCGGAACCCGGCAGCGTCCGGGCCTCCGACGACCGGTAGAAGCGGTCGAACACCTTGGGCAGGTCCTCTTCGGCGATGCCCGGCCCGGCGTCCGCGACCTCGACGACGGCGGTGCCGTCGCCGAGCGGGTACAGCCGCACCCACACCGTCGCGTCGGGCGGCGAGAACTTGACCGCGTTGTCGAGCAGGTTCAGCACCGCGCGCTCGAGCGAGCTGTTGTCGCCGGTGAGCACCCACGGCTGCAGCGAGACGTCGAAGTTGATCTCACCCGCGCGCCGCCGCGCCCGGTCGAGCGCCCGCTCGACGACCTCCAGCAGCTCGACGCGCTCGAAGCGCTCGCGCGGCTCGTCCTGGCGCGCGAGCTCGACCAGGTCGCCGATGAGCTGCGTCAGCTCGTCGAGCTGGCCGCTGATGTCCGCGATGATGTCGACACGGTCTTCGTTTCGCAGCGGCGGCGCGCCCGGCTTGCTCGCGGCGAGCAGCAGCTCGAGGTTGGTGCGCAGCGACGTCAGCGGCGTCCGGAGCTCGTGGCCCGCGTCCGCGACCAGCTGGCGCTGGCGTTCCTGCGAGTCCGCGACCGTGCCGAGCATGGTGTTGAAGGTCTGGGTGAGCCGCGCGAGTTCGTCGTCGCCGCTGACCGGGATGGGCCGCAGGTCGCCGGTCTTGGCGACGCGCTCGGCGGCCGACGTCAGCCGGTCGACCGGGCGCAGGCCGGTGCGGGCCACCGCGGTGCCCGCCGCGGCGGCGACCAGGATGCCGGCGCCGCCGATCAGGAAGAGCACCAGCGCGAGCTCGTTCAGCGTGCGCTTGGTCGGGCCCATCGACTGGGCCAGCACGATGGCCTCGCCGTGCCCGGTCGGCAGGGCGACCACGCGGCTGTCGGAGCGGAAGTCCGTCCGCAGCGACTCCGCCGAATCGCCGTTCGCGACGGCCAGCTCGTCCGGCCCGAACGGCGGCGGCGAGCTCGACAACGGGTACGTCATCACGGCGTGCTGGACGTCGGGCGCCGCGTTGAGCTGCCCGATCTGCAGGTCGGCGCTGGCCAGGAACGCGCCGGGGACCTGCCGCAGCTCGGTCTGCACCTGCGGCGAGTTGGCCGCCGCCTGCGCGCGCGCCAGCAAGCTGTCGTCGAGCTGCTGGTAGAGGTTGCTGCGCACGACGATGTAGGCACCGATCGACACCAGCGCGACGGCGCCGGCGACGCAGGCGGCGGCGAGCAGCGTCACCCGGCCGCGCAGCGAGAACCGGCGGGCTCCCCAGCGCGTGCCGCGGGGATCGCCCGGTTCGGTCACGGCGGGGTTTCCCTCAGGACGTACCCCACCCCCCGCACCGTGTGGATCAGCCTCGGTTCCCCCTCGGCCTCCGTCTTGCGGCGCAAGTAGCCGACGTAGACCTCCAGCGCGTTGCCCGACGTCGGGAAGTCGTAACCCCATACTTCCTCCAGGATCCGGCCACGCGTGAGGACGTGCTTCGGGTAGGAAAGGAACAGTTCCAGCAGGGCGAATTCGGTCCGGGTCAGGCTGATCTCGCGGCCGCCGCGGCGGACCTCCCGCGTGCCGGGGTCGAGGGTCAGGTCCGCGAAGGCCAGGGCCTCCGAGGCCTGGCCGTTCTGGCCCTCCGGGATGGCACGGCGCAGCAGCGCCCGCAGCCGCGCGAGCAGCTCCTCGAGCGCGAAGGGCTTCGGCAGGTAGTCGTCGGCGCCGGCGTCGAGGCCGGACACCCGGTCGGAGACGGTGTCGCGCGCGGTGAGCACCAGGATCGGCAGGTCGTCGCCGGTACTGCGCAGGCGGCGCGCGACCTCCAGGCCGTCGAGCCGGGGCATCATGACGTCCAGCACCATCGCGTCCGGCCGGTCGGCGATGATCGCCTCCAGGGCCTGCGCACCGTCACTGGCCAGCTGGACCTGGTAGCCGTTGAACTCCAGGGACCGCCGGAGCGACTCACGGACGGCGCGGTCGTCGTCCACCACAAGGATGCGCATGGCGCTAGTTTTACGCAGCGTGCTGAGACCCGCCTAAGAACACACGCAGAACTCACAAAGGATTTCTCACTCGGGACCGCGCGCGACCGGCGCGTTCCAGCGCCGCCAGAGCGCGATCATCCTGATGGAAACCACGACAGCGGCCGCGACGACGGTCACGAGCCCTTCCGGCAGTTGCACAGCGTGACCGACGGCGACGAGCGCCGAGCCGGCCAGCGCGGCCACGGCGTAGATCTCCTTCCGCAGGACGAGCGGGATTTCCCGGAGCAGCAGATCGCGCACGGCCCCGCCGCCGATGCCGGTGGTCATCCCGATCAGACACGCGGCGTAGACGGTGGCGCCGGCGTTTAGCGCGATGGTCGTCCCGGCGGTGGCGAAGACGCCGAGCCCGAGCGCGTCCGCCAGGAGAACGCCCCGCCGCAGCCGCGCGACCTGCGGGTGGAAGACGAAGACGACCAGGGCGGTCCCGGCGCAGACGGCGAGGTAGGACCAGTTCCGCAGCGTCGTGGGCGGGTGGATGCCGAGCAGGACGTCCCGGATGACACCGCCGCCGAGCGCGGTGGTGAGCCCGACCACGACGACACCGAAGACATCGAGCCGCGCCCGCACCGCGGCGAGCGCGCCGGACGCGGCGAAGGCGACGAGCCCGACGAACTCCAGCTCCGTGAGCAGCATTTATTGGTCGAGCAGCCCACCGCGGTAGGCCAGCAGAGCGGCCTGCACCCGGTTGGCCGCGCCGATCTTGGAGAGCACAGCGGAGACGTACCCCTTGACGGTGGCCTCGGAGAGGTGCAGCCGTCCGCCGATCTCGGCGTTGCTCAGTCCCTGGCCGATCAGCGCGACGACCTCACGCTCGCGTTCGGACAGAGAGGCGAGCAGCTTCCGGGCGGGCTGAGCAGCGCGTTGTTCGTCCCGGTGCGACTGAACCATCCGCGCGGCCACACCCGGATCGAGGACGGCGCCCCCTCGCGCAAGGTCCCGGACGGCCCTGAGCAGGGCGGCCGGATCGATGTCCTTGAGGAGGAAGCCGTTGGCCCCGAGCCGCAGCGCGAGGCTGACGTATTCATCGATGTCGAAGGTGGTCAGCATGGCAACGGTGGGCGGGTCGGGGAGGGCGAGGATGGCCCGGAGCGCTCGAATGCCGTCGTCAGGGGCCCGCATCTTGATGTCGAGAAGGGCAACGTCGGGGTGGTAGCGCCGAGCGACCTCCACGGCGGATCTGCCATCGCTCGCCTCGCCCACGATCTCGATGTCCTGGGCCCCGGACATCATCGCGCGCAACCCCGAGCGCACCAGTTCCTCGTCGTCGGCGAACATGAGCTTGATCAACGAAGCCCTCCGCAACAGCCAGTAGGAGGCGGCTCCCCGCGTCCCGTTAACGAAGGTTACCTACTGTTGTTCAGCAGTTCGAAACCAGACACGACCAGGTGAGGCACTGGTCCGTCCAGGTCAGCTGCGGTCGGCGGTGCGCCAGGGTGTATCCGCCAGGTGAGAGGACGGTGAGAACCACTCACCTGGGTGACGACGAGAGTCGGGCCAGTCATCCGTGCCCCTGCTGCTGCGAAGGGGCCCGGCAGGCTAAGCTGACCCGGCAGTAGCAGGCCCTCGTAGCTCAGGGGATAGAGCACCGCTCTCCTAAAGCGGGTGTCGCAGGTTCGAATCCTGCCGGGGGCACCACCGGCAATCCACGACGAACATCACGGCACGAGACGGGCTCGGAAACGACTCTCCAGAGAAGATCCGGTCGTTCTCGGATGAATTCTTTGGTGAACCCATCGTAGTGTCTCATCAGCTTCTTCAAAGCCGCCGGCTCGGTACCGTGCCGGAGTGGGTACCAAAGCCGAACGCCGTGTCGCCGCCACGCTGGTTTCCGCCTACCACGAAGCGCGGCTGAATGAGCTGGTCGCCCGTGTCGCCGATGCCGTCGACCGGCACCGCGCGGGCGAGCTGGACGCCTTTGAGGTGGACAAGGTGATTCACCGTTACCAACGAGCGGCGCGGCAGCTCTGGACGTTCTGCGGCCAGTCTGGGGCCGAGGTGGAACTGGCCGCACACACGATCCGTCGCATGGCGGAGGACGGTGTCGCGGTCGACTGGTGGGAACGCGGCGGTACCCGGCATTGACGTTTTGTGCAGGCGGTACTCAACTACGGCGCTTCTTGCCCTTGGTCGTCCGGGATCGGGCCAAACCGCCCAGCGGATGCGCCTTGCGGCTCGGCTCGAACTGCTCGAACACCTCGGCCAGCTCTGCCAGCCCCACCTGGTCCGGATGTCCCGAATGCAGGACCGCTTCCCGCAGACCCGCGAGTTCGCCGTCGGGCAGTGCGCTCAGTGTCTCCGACGCTCCTTCCAGTCCGGCCGCCTCCAGCAGGACGAGGAACTGCTCGGTCATGCCGAGCAGGCGTTCCCGGTCATCCACTTCGCCGAAGTCCAGTTCGCCGCTGTCGATCAGCACGCGCGTTGCGATCGGGCCGAGGGCCGGGTCGGTGCGCAGGTCGCTTATCAGTGCATCGCCGTCCGGAAGGGAATCGGCGAGGACCTCGAGCATGTCCGACGCCAGCGTGCGGAACGGGCTTTCGCGGATGGCGTCCAGCAACACGGGCAGGCCAGGCTCCCGGCCACCATGTGCGGCCAGCCAGCCGGAAACCTCCGCCGCGGCCGTCTCCGCGGTGTAGTGACCCACGAGCGTGCTCAGCATGGGGGCTGGGGCAGCTTCGGCGAGATCACCCACCAGAGGCGCGACCCGGCCCTCCCGCAGCAGCCGCTCCCGGACCGCCCGGGTGGCCAAGGGTGTGAGGGCGACCAGGTCGACCGATGGGACGTCGAGCGCGTGCCGGATCCGGTCCTGGACATCCGGCGGGAGCTCCGGGTTCTCCGGTACCAGGTCCATGCTGTACATCGGGTCGGGCGGGCCCACCGTCAGCTCGACCGCGCCGATCTCGGCCAGCTTGTCGAGCAGCCGGCGAAACTCCAGTGCGAGGCCGTCCCGCCACAGCGGCTCTGTCGACGGTTCCAGATCGAAGTAGGCGTGTTCGATGCAGGCCAGCCACACGCTTTCGGCGAGCCGGACCACCGGGATCGGCTCCGGCATGCCATAGATCGAGTTGAGCACGTCCGGGAGCACGATGTCGAGGTTCTCGTCGAGAAGCTGCGCGTACCCCGGAGCCCAACCACTCTGCTTGACCAGCAAGCCCCGCGAAGGAAGCGCGTCGAACGCCGCCGCCCACAACTCGAGAGCGTTCTTCACCAGCGGCGCCGCCTTCGCCACGCGCACGAGCTTGCCCTTGACTACCCGGACGACCCGGGTGCGCTTGGCGAGTTCGAAAACGATGGCGAGGTGCGGCAGGTCGGCGCTGCTGCGGACGGGGTACACCTTGTCGCCGCCGTCCCATTCGAGCACATCGCCGGTGCCGAGCAGCGACACCAGATCGCTAGCGTCGGCCAGTTTCAGGTTCCCGGTGCTGGTCAACGCGCGGCCGTCACCCACCCAGTCGACGAGCTTCCGCAGCTGGGTCACGATCAGCGAGGCTTCGGCGGCGTCCGCAAGCTCCGAATCGACCGGCAGCGACACCGCCGGCTGCGGAAAAGCCCGTTCGGTCTGCTCGGTGAACTGCCTGGCGACGAGCCGGTCCAGGAGTTCGGCGTCGTAACTGTGCCGCCCCTCGCTCACCTCGGCGAAGAACGCGTTCAACGCCTCGTGGTCCGAGGGCTCGATCCCCTTGCGGGCCGCAGTCATCACCCAGTACTTGGCGACGCCGAAATTGTCTTCGTCGGCCATCACGGCCGGAAACTCGGCGGATGCCTTCGTGACTGCGCCCTCGAGGTCCGCCAGTGGCTCGCCCGTGGGGTCGGCCAGCCCGGTCTGGTGGAGGTACCGGAGGAACATCCGCAGTGTTTCGGGCACGAGGACGGCCTCGTCGGCGGTAGCCGACAGCGTGCGCGGCACGTAAGACAACAGGAACTCGCGGACCTGCGCGGTGGTCCACCAGGTCAGCCGCCCGTCGACGGACGTGTGCCGGAACTCGAGTGCCGAAACCACGGCATACGGGTCGACCTCGCAGCCCTGAGCGGCAGCCCACTTCGTGAAGCGCCGAACCACAAGATCCTGCCCCGCTTCGAAGCCTTGACGGTCGTCCTGGTCGTAGTAGGTACGCACCCGGTCCCCTTCTGTCGCCTACCGGCAAGGTAGTGAAGGGAGCCGGATCGTCTGCACCCGGGCGTCAGAGCTGATCCGCCCATCGGGCTCCGTACACCAGCCCGGGCGTGAGGTGGCGGAACTGCAGGTGCACCTCCCCCACCGCATCCACCTGTAGCACCCGGCCGCGGTAGCGCGGGTCCGGGATGTCCCTCTCGAACGCGCCGTCCAGTGCCAGCACCTCCGAAGGGCCCGCCTTTCCGAACCGCACGCGCAGGTCGAACACCTCGCAGCGGTGCCGCGGGAGGTAGACCAGGCGCGTTTTCGGCTCTGCCGGGAACACTGCCGCGAACTCCCAAGACTCTCCGCGGGAGAGCGCGCGTGGCAGCTCCACCGTTCCCTCCGAAAGCGTCCCGCCGTACAGCACCGTGCCCGCGGGAACCGCCAGGTCGAACGACCGGAGATCGTCCTGGTCCGCCACCAGCCGGTGCTGCTCGAACACGCACGACTCCTCGAGCACCAGCGCCATCGTCAACGACAAGGTGTGCCAGTTGCCGGGCGTGGACGAAGCAGGGGATGCCAGCGCCAGCTCGGCCAGCAGCTCGATCGCCTCGTCCACGCGGCGACGGACCGTGCGCGGGTCGCGGTCGACGCGGAGAGCGGCCCAACGCATGCGGTCCTGGTACAGCGGCTGGCGGGCCTCCGGTGTGATCGCGAAGGCCGCCAACGCCGCCAGGCGGAGGTCCTCGGGCAACTGCGAAGACAATTCGGACAGACGGTCCGACACCTTGGCGCGGATCGTCACCATCCCGTCCCCGTCCGACACCTCGCACGCCGACCGCAAGGCAGGCCCCACCCGGTCCTCGACACGGCCGGCCAAGGCTCGGCCCTTGCGCAACGTCTTCAGCTCCCGGACCAGCTCAGCGCGCTCCACCGGCTTCTCCTTCAGTGCGTTTCCATGGCAACCCCTTTGCGATCCCCGGTGCCGACAGGGTGCGGTCGGCCGGTGGACGGGAAGTGGACAGAACGTGCATCACCGAAGCGATCAACGCCGTACCCACGCGGACTCCGTCGCGGCCCAGGTACGTGCGGAAGGTTCCGATTCGGCCGAGAGCCTCCTCATCCGCGTCGCCCAGGCCGAACGTCACCACGCGGGGACAGCGGGGCCACGCCGGGTCGGTCAGCGAAGCAAACGCCGAAGGCCACGTCACCGGGTCCGTCGGCTGGCCGTCCGACAGGAAGAACACCAGGGGGCGGTGGACCACCAGGCGGTGGCGCTCCAAAGCGAGCACATCGCGGTCGATCGCCGAACGCAGGAACGTGAACAGCGGGCCGAAGTTCGTGCCCGCGCACGGGCCCGGCTCGGGCAGCTCGCCGAGGTCGTCCATCGGCAGCAACGACTGGACCACCTGCGGTTTCTCGCCGAAGCCGACCACGCTGCAGTACACGCGGCCGGCCAGTGACGCGTCCGCGTGGACGGCGCCGCGGAACTCGCGCAGCCCCGTGTGCAGCTCGTCGATGTGGTCGGCCATCGAAAGCGAGACATCGCAGGCGAGGTAACACGGCAACACGTCGGACCCCATATCGGTTTCTCCTTCACACCCCTGATCGACCGGCGGAGTTTGCCAACCCCGCGTGCATCGAACGTGGAACAAATGCGGATTTCCGAAACCCGGACGGCCGATTTCGCGACAGCAAAAGAGGACAGCAAGCTGACGCCGGGGAGGCCGCGTGGAGTTTCGGATGCTCGGCCCGCTCGAGGCGTGGCACGACGGCGTGCCGGTGCCGCTGGGCGACCAGCAGCAGCGGTTCGTCCTCGTCGTGCTGCTCCTGCACGCCAACAAGCCCGTGACGCCCGCCCGCCTCGCCGAAATCGTCTGGGCCGACCGCGAAGCCAAGCCCACCCTGGTGCGCAGCTACATCAAGCGGCTGCGGGACGTCGTGCAGGAAGCCGGCGACGTGAGCATCGAGACGACCCCGACCGGCTACCTGCTGCGGATCGGCGAGGACCAGCTCGACACCACGCGGTTCAACCGGCTGCGCGCCGACGCCGCGGACGCCCGTGTCGACGACCCCCGCCGGGCGATCACCCTGCTGCGCGAAGCCGCCGGCCTCTGGCGCGGGAAGTTCCTCGAAGACATCGACATCGACCGCGTCGGCGGCGCCGAAGTGATCTCGCCGGACGAGAGCTACTCCGACGTCGTCGGCGACCTGGCCGAACTCGAGCTGGAGTCCGGTGACCACCGCTCGGCGCGCGACCGGCTGCGGCCGCTCGTCCAGGCCGATCCGGCCAGCCAGAAGCACGCCGAACTCCTGATGCGCGCGCTGCTCGCCGGCGGCGACCGGGTCGCGGCCCTGCGCGTTCACCACGGCACCCGCGACGCCCTCGCCGCCCTGCGGATGGCGCCCGGGCCGGTGCTGCGCAAGCTCGCCGCGCGGGCCGAACAGGGCGATCCGCCCAGTTCGCTGCCGTCCCGGCCCGGCGGGTTCACCGGGCGGGCCGCGGAAATCGCCACCATCGAGGCGGCCGCGGCGGCCGGACGGCGGGCGGTCTGGATCAGCGGGGCGCCCGGCGCCGGCAAGTCCGGCCTGGCGATCGAGGCCGCCCACCGGCTGCGCGACCGGTTCCCCGACGGCCAGCTCCTGGCGCGCCTCAACGGGTTCACCCCCGGTGTCCCCTCGACCAGCGTCGGCGACGCCCTCAGCGAGCTGCTGGTCGAGCTCGGGGTGCCCGCCGAGCAGATCCCGGCCACCGTCGGCCGGAAGGTCACGCTCTACCAGGCGACGCTCTGGGGCACGCGCACACTGGTCGTGCTGGACAACGCCGCGTCGCCGGAGCAGATCCGGCCGCTGCTGCCCGAAGCGGACGGCTGCCTGGCCGTCGTCACCAGCCGGCGGATGGGCGACGCCGACACCGGCGAAAACATCCGGCTCTCGCCGTTGCCGCCGGAGGAGGCCGCCGAGCTGTTCCACGCGCTCGCCGGGCCGGCGCGGCTGCGCGGCCGGGCGGCCGGTGTCGCCGAGGTGGTCCGGCGGTGCGGCTTCCTGCCGATGCCCATCCGCGTGGCGGCCGCGCTGTTCCGGCGGCACGACCGGTGGCCGCTGGAGCACCTGCTGCGCCTGCTCGAAGAAAACGGGCCGTGGGGCGAGGACGGCGGCGTCGCCGCGGTCCGGGTGTCCTACCGGCAGCTCGCGGAACCGCAGCGCGCCATGTTCCGGCTGCTGGGCGGGCTGCCCGGCCCGGACGTCGACGTCGCCGGCGGCGCGGCCCTGGCCGGCTGCGACGTCGCCGAGGCGCGGTCGCTGCTCGACGACCTCCACGAGGTCAGCCTGCTGGAGGAGGCCGCGCCCGAGCGGTACCAGATGCTCGACCCGCTCAAGGAGTTCGCCGCCGGCGAGCCGGCGTCCGAACCCGCGCTGGTGCGGCTGCTCGACTACTACCTGGTGACGCTGGCGGCCGCGGTCCGCGCCGCGTACCCCTTCGACCGTGCGCAGCTGCCGTCGACGACGGACCGCTCCTGCGCGGTGACGCCGATGTTCGCCGACGCCGACGCCGGGCTGCGGTGGATCGTCGGCGAACGCGACAACCTCGTGGCCGCCGTCCACTACGCCGCCGGGCACGCGCTGCCCGAGCACACCTGGCGCCTCGCCGTGCTGCTGTGGCGCTACTTCAACACGACGAACCAGTTCGAGGACTGGATCGGCACGCTCGAGCTCGCCTGGAAGATCGTCGCCGCCGACCGGGGCAACGACTACGGCCAAGCGCACGTGCTGCTGCGGCTGGCCACCGCGCACGACCGGCGCGGGCAGCTCGCCGAGGCACTCGAACTCGCCGCCAAGGCCCTGCCCAAGTGGCGCCGCCTCGGGGACCCGCGCGGCGAAGCGGCGACGCTGTGCGCGCTCGCGATCCCGACCATGGAACTGGGCCGGCACGAGCAGGCGATGGCGCACCTCGAGGCCGCGCTGGCCAAGTACGAGCAGACCGAAGACCGGCGGGGCGAAGCCCACGCGCTGAGCATGCTCGGCTACCTCAACGAACTCCACGGCAACCTCCGGATCGCCCTGCGGCAGCACGAATCCGCCGCGCGGATGCTGCGGGAGATCGGCCACGTCCAAGGGCTGGCGCACGCGCTCAACAACCTCGGGTCCGTGCAGGAACGGCTCGGCCTGCTCACCGAAGCGCTGACCAGCTACACGGACGCGCACGGGCACGCCGCCGAAGTCGGCGACCGCTGCGTCGAGGCCTACGCGCTGAACAACCTCGGGAACGTGCACCGGCAGCGCGGCCGGTTCGCCGAAGCCGTCCGCTACCACGACAAGGCCCGGGACGTGGCGGCGAACGTGCCGGACGCCGACCTGCGCACCCAGCTCTACCTCGACCGCGGTGCGACGGCGCTGGCCAGGGGCGCCTGCCACGACGCGCTCACCGCCGGCAAATCGGCGCTGGACCTGGCCGACGGCAGCGGGAACCGCGCCTACCGGGCCCGGGCCCACCGCGGCGTCGCCGAGACGCTGCACGCGATGGGCGACCACGAAGGCGCGGTCGCCCACTGGGCCGCGGCCGAGGCCGAATTCGCCGCGCTCGACCTGCCGGAGGCCGGCGAGGTGCGCGAAGCGCGTTCGGCGCTGGAGTGCGCCTGCGGTCCCCGCTGAACGAAGCCGTGAGTGGCTGCCCCCGACACAGCCACTCACGGCGAGCCCTCAACCGTGCCAGGGGTTGCCGTCGGTGGTGGGCGTCGGCGTCGGGGTGACGACGGGGGCGGCCGGCGCGCCACCGCCGCCGTCGTCCGCGTAGGCGGTGGTGGAGCCGATCACGGGCAGTGCGGCGAGCGCGCAGATCGCGAGCGCCGGGCCACCGATTTTGGCCAGCTTCTTGAACATGGCGAATCCCTCCTCGGGAATGGTGATTCCGAGCGCTTCGGACAATTTCTGCGCCCTACACCGAGGATTCGTCAGCCGGGAATCTCCGACAAGGGGTTTCCTGTTTCATAAACGAATGGGAAACAGGACGACCAGCGCACCGGCCAGGAGCAGGCCCGCCGCGGCGATGAGCGCGATCGACGTTGTCGTGCCCGCCAGCAGGGCGCCCAGGATCGCCACCCCGAGCGCGGCACCCGTCTGACGGGCGGCGTTCAACGCTCCACCGGCGACCCCGGTCAGGTCGGGCGGAGCCGAGGCGACCACGGCGGTCAGCAGTGACGGAATCGCCAGCGAGACCCCGAAGCCCAGCAGCGCGAGGGCGACGACCGAGAGGACCGCCGAGGCCGAGTACGCCTGAAGCAGTGTGCCCGCCGACATCAGGGAGAAACCGGAGACCGCCGGGATCCGGGGCCCGATCCTCGCCACCAGACGGCCGGTGAAAATCGGATTGAACGCCGTCGGGATCGTCAACGGGAGAAAGGCCAACCCGGTCAGCGACGGCGGATAACCCCGAGTTTCCTGGAAATACAGCGACAACACGAACAGCACGCCCGACAACCCGAAGTTCACGATCGCGCCCGCCACCAGTCCCAGCGGGAACGCGCGGTTGCGGAACAAGCGCGCCGGGAGCATCGCCTCGGGGCGGCGCTGGGACCGGACGAACACCGCGGCCGCGGCGGCGGAGAGCAGCAAGGGACCCCACGAACTCTCGATCAGGGCGTACGTCAAAGCCGACAAAGCGACTACTGCCGAAACCTGGCCCGTGAGGTCGGTCCGGCCGGGCTTCGCCGGCGTCGGGGGTGCGGACCGGGACAGCGCGAACGCGACCGCGGCCACCGGGACGTTGACCAGGAAGATCGCCCGCCAGCCGAACGCCTGCGTCAAGAGACCACCCAGGAGCGGGCCCGCCACCAGGCCGGTTCCGCTCACCGCGGCCCACACCCCCATCGCCTTCGCCCGCGCGGCGGGCACCGGGTAGGCCGCCGCGATCAGCGACAGCGATGAAGGGACCAGCAGGGCGCCCGCCACGCCGAGCAGGGCGCGGAGGGCGATCAGCGACGGCGTCGAGAACGACAGCGCCGACAAACCGGACAGCACCGCGAACGAGACCAGACCGGCGGAGAACACCCGGCGGGCGCCGAACCGGTCGGACCACGCACCCGCCGTCAGCAGGAACGCCGCGAACGTCAGCGTGTAGCCGTTGGAAATCCATTGCTGCGCCGGTAAAGACGGCGAGAGAGCCGGGAGCGCGACCGTCACGATCGTCGTGTCCAGCATGACCAGGAAGTAGCCCAGCGAAAGGCCGGTGAGGAGTCTTGCCACCCCGAAAGCCTGGACGCTCGGTGACCTCGGCGGAAGCAGGGAGTTACGATGGCCGGTATCGGGAACGCCGATGGGGGATGCCATGGAACTGCGCCACCTGCGCACCTTCCGCGCCGTCGCGCGGACGCTCAACTTCACCCACGCCGCCGCCGAGCTGCACTACGCGCAGTCCAGCGTCACCGAGCAGATCCAGGCCCTGGAAGCCGAACTCGGCTCGAAACTGTTCGACCGCGGGCGGCGGCTGCGGCTCACCGGCGCCGGGGAACGGCTCGTCGGCTACGCGGACCAGGTGCTCGAACTCGTCGAGGAAGCCCGGGCCGCGGTCGACGAGGAGCGCGGTGAGCCCGAAGGCGACCTGACCATCGGTGCCCTGGAAACGCTGTGTGCGCATCGGATCCCGGCCCTCTTCGGCGCGTACCGGACGCGGTGGCCGCGCGTGCGGGTCAGGCTGGAAGAAGGCAGCCGCGGCGAGCTCTACGGCGCCGTGCAACGGTCCGCAATGGACGTTTGCTTCACCTTCGGCGAGCCACCCGCCGACCCGGCGCTCGCCAGTGCGTCGCTGGGCACCGAGCCACTCGTCGTCATCGCCCCGCCCGGACATCCGTTGGCGGGCAAGGAGGAAATCCGGCCCGGCGACCTCGACGGCGTCGGCTTCCTCGCGACGCCGAAAGGCTGCGGCTTCCGGGAGATGCTGGACCGGATCGACGGGCCCGTCGTCGAGGCGGAAGTGGGCAGCCTCGCCGCCCTCGCGCGGTGCGTCGCCGCCGGCCTGGGGTGCGGGCTCGTGCCCGCCCTCGTCGAGCACGAGGGCGCGATCGCCGTTCCCCTGGCCGGGGCGACCACCGACGTCACCATGACGTGGCGGCGGCGCGACGAGCACAAGCCGAGCGTCGCCGCACTGCTCGCCACCGCCTACGCGTTGTCCAACACGGACAGCATTTCCTCGGGCAGCTCCAAGGTGAAGGCCGGCGCGATCGATTCGTAGTGTTCCCAGGTGCGCGGGCCGATCAGCGGAATGGCGCCCTTGTGCAGCAGCCACGCCAGCGCCACCTGGTTGCCCGACGCCCCCAGCGAAGACGCGACCTTCGCGACCGCCGCCAGGCGGGCTTCCGAGTCCGGCCCCGCGTAGGACCGCCAGAACTGCGTGGACTCGCGGTAGGCGGCGTCGTCGTAGATTCCGCGCAGCAGCGAGGAATACGCCGCCAGCGAGACGTCCGGGTGACCGGAAAGCCAGTCCAGCAGCTCACCCCCGGCGATGGACGGGACGTCGGCGCCGGCCGGGCGCAGGTACGAGTGCTGGACCTGGACCGCCACCGGCGATGCCCAGCCGTTCGCCAGAGCCAGCGCGCGGATGCGCTCGAGCCGCCACGTCCGGACGTTGCTCCAGCCGATGTACCGCACCTTGCCGGCCCGGACCAAGGAGTCCAATGCGGACAGTGTCTCCTCGAGCGGCGTGGCCCGGTCGTCCACGTGGACGTAGTAGAGGTCGATGTGGTCGGTGCCCAGGCGCCGTAGGCTGGCCTCCGCCTCGCGCTCGATCACCGCGGCACTCGCCCCTTCGTACGTGCGCTCCCTCGCTGCCCAGTCCGACGTGCCGTCCGGACGGATGGCCGCACGAGCCGCGGGGAGGTCCGTGATGCCCGCCGCCACCTTCGTCGCCAGGAACACCCGGTCGCGCCGGCCGCGCAGCAGCTTGCCGAGCAGCGATTCGCTCTCGCCGCCGGAGTACTCCTCGCCGGCCCACCAGGCGTAGCAGTTCGCCGTGTCCAGGAAATCGCCGCCGGCGTCGAGGTACGCGTCCAGAATGCGAGCCGACGTCGGCTCGTCCGTCGAGGTGCCCATCGTCATGCAGCCCAGCGACACCTGGCTCACGTACTGGCCGGTCCGGCCCAGTTCCACCTTCTCCATGCCGACCACGCTAAGCCGGAATCGGTCCGGTACTACAGTCCAATCCCGTGGTGGAATCACAGACCGATTGGGGCGTGCTGCTGGAGCTGAGCGGACCGGGCCCCAAGCACGAACAGCTGGCCAGGGCCCTGCGGCAGGCGATCCGGGACGGCGTCCTGACCGGCGCCGTCCCGCCGAGCCGCCGGCTCGCCGCCGACCTCGGGTGCTCGCGGTGGGTGGTCACGCAGGCCTACGCCCAGCTCGTCGCCGAGGGGTACCTGGCCGGGCGCACCGGGTCGGCCACCCGGGTCCGGCGGGTGGGTGGCGCGGTGGCGGCGAAGGAACCGGCGCACGCGGCGCCGCCCCGGTACGACCTCGCTCCGGGCCTGCCCGACCTGCGGAACTTTCCCCGCCGGCCGTGGGCGGAAGCGGTGCGCGAGGTCCTCGCGACCACGCCGCACACCGACTTCGGGTTGCCCGAACCGGGCGGCCACCCCCGGCTGCGGCGGGTCCTGGGTGAGTACCTCCGGCGCGTCCGCGGCGCCGCGCCCGGCACCGTGCTGGTCTGCGGCGGCGTCACCGACGGCGTGACCGGCGTGTGCCGCGCCCTGGTCGAGCGCGGCAGCACGCGGCTGGCCGTCGAAGATCCCGGGTGGACGCGGTTGCGGCGGGCGGCCGAAGACACCGGGATGACCGTCGACCCGGTGCCGGTCGACGACGAAGGCATCGACGTCGGGCGGATTCCGGCGGGCGTCCGCGCCGTGCTCGTCACGCCCGCGCACCAGTTCCCCACCGGCTCGGTCCTCTCGCCACGCCGTCGGGCCGAACTCCTCGGCTGGGCGCGAGACGTCGACGGCCTGATCCTCGAAGACGACTACGACGCCGAGTTCCGGTACGACCGGCGGCCCGTCGGCACTGTCCAGGGCACCGACCCGGCGCGGGTCGCGCTCTTCGGGTCGGTGAGCAAGACGCTCAGCCCCGCGCTCGGGCTCGGCTGGGCCGTGCTACCTCCACAGTGGACAGTGCGGGCGCACCCGCCACCCGTGGTCGACCAGCTCGCGCTCGCCGGCTTCGTCGAAAGCGGCGGCTACGACCGGTACCTGCGCGGCGCCCGGCTGCGGTACCGCGCCCGGCGCGACCGGCTCGTCGCCGCGCTCGGGCCCGCGCGGCTCTCCGGGGCCGCCGCCGGGCTACACCTCCTGCTCCACCTCGACCAGGACGCCGCGGCGGTGGTCCGGAAGGCGAAGGCGGCCGGCGTCAAGGTGGCCGATCTCGACGGCTACCGGACCGCGCCGGGCGAGCCCGCGCTCGTCCTCGGCTACGGCAACCTCGCCGACTCCGGCGTCGAAGCGGCCGCGCGGCTGCTGCGGCAGGCGATGACAACGGCTTGACCTGGTTGCCGCCTTCCAAACGGCCCGGCGATGTGAAAGGCTGCTGGACAGGCCACGCCTGACAACGTTGTCAACACTGGGAGGTGCGCCCCATGGGGTCGCAAAGCAGACGGCTGGTCGCCGCCGCGGCCGTCGGGCTCGTGGTCGCCGCCACGACCCAGGCCACCGCACACGCCGCCGCGCCGGTCGATCCGGTGAGTCTCGTCAACCCGTTCGTCGGCACGCAGAACTTCGGCAACACCTTCCCCGGGGCCAGTGCGCCCTTCGGGATGGTGCAGGTCAGCCCGGACACCGGCGGGCAGGGCGGCTACGACTACCTGCAGAACGCGATCTACGGCTTCAGCCAGACGCACCTGTCCGGCGTCGGCTGCGGGGTGATGGGCGAGCTGCCGATCATGCCGACCACCGGCGCCGTGGACAACGTTGACAAGAGCGCCTACCGCTCCGAGTACAGCCACGACGACGAGCACGCCGAGCCGGGCTACTACCGCGTCGGCCTCAAGAAGTACGGGATCAACGCCGAACTGACGGCAACCGCGCGCACCGGGTGGCAGCGCTACACGTTCCCCTCGACCGGCGCGGCGAACGTCCTGTTCAACACCGGCCAGGCCAACCAGTCCGTCAAGGACTCCGAGATCCACGTCGTCGGCGACCGGACGCTCGAAGGGCGGGTGAAAGCCGGCGGGTTCTGCGCCGGCCACGACGAACACACCGTCTACTTCACCGCCACCTTCGACCGGCCGTTCAGCTCCTTCGGCACCTGGCGCGACTCCACGCGCACGCCGGGCAGCCGCGACGCCGCGGGCACCGGCGGCAACGGCGCCTGGGCGAGCTTCGACGCGACCACCGACCACGACGTCGTGCTCAAGGTCGGCCTGTCCTACACCGGTCTCGACGGCGCCCGGAAGAACCTGGCGGCAGAGACTTCGAACTACGACTTCGACGCCACGCGCGCGGCGCTGCACCAGCAGTGGGCCGACCGGCTCGGCGCGATCAAGATCGCCGGCGGCACGACCGAGCGGCAGACGGCGTTCTACACCGCGCTCTACCACGCCCAGCTGCACCCGAACCTGGCCGGCGACACCGACGGCGCGTACACCGGCTTCGACGGCAAGGTGCACACCGCGAGCGGCTACACGCCGTACCAGAACTTCTCTCTATGGGACACCTACCGGCCGCAGAACCAGCTGCTGGAGATGCTGGAACCGCAGGTCGCGCGGGACGTGGCGCTGTCGGTCGTCGCCATCGGGCGCGACGGCGGGTGGCTGCCGCGGTGGGCGCTGGCCGAGAGCGAAACGAACATCATGACCGGCGACCCGGTGACGCCGTTCCTCGTCGAGGCGTGGTCGAAGGGCCTGCTCGCCGGGCACGAAGAAGAGGCGTACGCGCTGCTCAAGAAGAACGCGACGAGCACGCCGCCCGCCGATTCGCCGTACAACGGCCGCTCCGGCGTCAACTACTACAACGAACGCGGGTACATCCCGAGCGGGCTGGAACTCAGCAAGGACTGCGCAGCCAAGGGCGGCGACAACGACTGCGAGCACCCGGCGTCGGCGACCATGGAGTACTCGGCGGCCGACGCGGCGCTGGCGTTGATGGCCCGCGGGCTGGGCCACGGCGCCGACGCGAAGATGTTCGCCGACCGTGGCCAGTGGTACCGCAATTTGTGGGACTCCTCGATCCAGCAGTTCCGCCCGCGCACCACCGAGGGCACGTTCCTCACGCCGTACAACCCGGTCGACGCCGACCACCAGTTCCACGAAGGCGGTGCCTACCAGTACCAGTGGCTCGTGCCGCAGGACCCGGCCGGGCTCGTCTCGCTGATGGGCGGCAGGAAGACGACCGAGAAGCGGCTTGATTCCTTCTTCGCGTACGACAAGCTGCTGACCGATCCCGCCGGCACCGCGCGGAAGGACTGGATCGCCAGCCCGTACGACTACTACGGCAAGGCCACCTACAACCCGAACAACGAGCCCGACCTGCTCGCGCCGTACACGTACAACTGGGTCGGCGCGCCGGCGAAGACCGCGACCGTCGTCCGCGCGGCGATGACGCTGTTCACCACCGGCCCCGACGGCATGACCGGCAACGACGACCTCGGCACCATGTCGGCCTGGTACGTCTTCTCGTCGCTCGGGCTGTACCCGACGATGAGCGGCGCGAACTTCCTCGCGCTGTCGAGCCCGCAGTTCGAGTCGGCGACCGTCCGCATCGGACAGTACGGCTCCGCGCAGGGCGGGACGCTCACGGTGTCGGCACCGGGCGCGAGCGACGCGAACCGGTACATCCAGCGCGTGTCGCTCAACGGCCGGGACGTGCGGCAGACGTCGCTGGACTGGGCGTCGCTGGCCCACGGCGGGACGCTTTCGCACCAGCTCGGATCCCGGCCGTCTTCGTGGGGAACGTCGCCGTCCGCGGCACCGCCTTCGGTGAACGACGCGCCGGGCGACCAGCGGCGGCACGTCGACGCTTCACTGCGGCAGACGTCCGTGGTGATCCCGTCCGGCACCGCGCAGCAGGTCCACCTCGACCTGGACGTGCTGGCGCAGAACCCGGTGTTGCAGCCGGTGACGGTTTCGGTCACCTCGCCGTGGAAGGCCCGGTTCCAGCCGGTGGATCTGATCTGGTCCGGGCGGCTGCCGGTGCAGCGGACGGTGCCGATCACGGTGACCGTGCCGGCGGCCACCGCCGTCGGGACCTACCCGGTGCAGGTGAAGGTGGCCGGGTTGGGCGCGAACACGGTGACGCGCTCGGCGACGATCGAGGTCCGGACGCCTTCGGCGTGCGTGTCGCCGGGTGCGCAGTGCGCGGTCGACCTGGCCCGCGACCGCAACCACGACGGCACGGCGACGGTCTCGGCGTCCACGGAAGGCAACTTCGACGGCGGCGGCTGGAGCTACGACGCTTCGCTGCTCCCGCCGGCGGGTCCGGTGGTCTGGGACGGCGTCACGTACGCGGCACCGGACGCTTCGGGGACGGCTGTGAACTTCGTGGAGGCCCGCGGGCAGTCGCTGCTGCTCCCCGCCGGTCAGCACGCGGCGTTGAAGCTGGCCGGGGCGTCGCACAACGGCCCGGTGTCGACGACGCTGACGGCGCACTACACCGACGGCACGAGCGCCGACCTGGCCGTGACCTTCGGTGACTGGGCGGGGTCCGGGAGCCCGGTGGTGCTCGAGATGCCGCACCGGATCAAGGCGGGGAGCGGGGTCGACGGGCCGCCGGTGCGGTTGTTCGGGATTTCGGCCGGGCTGGACGGCGGGAAGACCGTGCAGTCGGTGAGCCTGCCGAACGACCCGCGGGTGGAGATCTACGCGCTCACCCTGACGTGAGGAGTCCGGTTCGCCGGGGCACCGGCGAACCGCTCCGCCAGGTCAGGGAAGCCGAAGACGGTGATCCGCGCGATGCCGCCGCCGGTGGTCAGCACCGCCACCCCGAACGGCTCGCCGCGGTACCAGACCGCCGCGGCAGGCCGCCGCGGCGGGCCGCCGCGGCGGGCCGGCCGTTCGCCCGGGCCGGGGTCATCCGCCACTCGCCCGGCTCGCCCATTACGTGTCGCAGGAATGCGACGCAAGTGCTCTTTCCGGCGAACCACGTCCGGGACGGCAGCGGCTCGATCATCGCGTCCTCGCGGAGGATCCCCTCCAACGCCGTCAGGTCGGAGTTCATGAACGCCGTCATGTACCGCTCCAGCAGCTCACGCTGCTCCGGCTCGGCGAGCTCCTCGACCACCGGGGCCTCGCGGAGGGTCGCCCGGGCTCGCTGGAGCGTGCTCTTCACCGCCGCCACCGAAGTGCCCAGCATCTCCGCCACCTCCGTCGCCGGGAACGTCAGGACCTCACGCAGGATCAGGACCGCGCGCTGCCGGGGCGGGAGCAGCTGGAGCCCGGCGATCAAGGCGAGCCGGACGCCGTCGCGGGCCAGCGCGATCGCGGCCGGGTCCGCCGGCTCCGGGGTGATCAGCGCGTCCGGGATGGGACGGGGCCAGGCATCGGCGTCGGCCAGGACCGGTGGGGCGTCCGGGTCCGTCGACGGCGGGCCCAGGCCCGAAGGGAGCGGGAGCCGGCCCCGCTCCTCCAGAGCCGTGAGGCAGGCGTTCGTCGCGATCCGGTAGAGCCACGTCCGCAGCGACGCGCGGCCCTCGAAGCGGTCGTACGCCCGGAACGCCCGCAGGTAGGTCTCCTGGACCACGTCCTCGGCCTCGTCGGGGTTGCCGAGCATGCGGTAGCAGTGCGCCAGCAGCTCGCGGCGGTACGGCTCGAAGTCCACGCTCATACCTTTGCCGACCGGCGCGGGCGGGGAAAGGAATCGGTTCAGGTGCGGATCTCCGGCTGCGGTGGGCGGCCGAGCACGGTCACCAAGGCGACCATCGGCAGCGCGATCGACGCTCGCTGCGTCAGGCGACGATCCGCGGTTCGGACGCCAGCCGCGAAAGGACGTGGGTCAGCCGGCGAGCCGCCACGTCCCACTCCTCCAGCGCGCTTCCGCGGCCCAGGGCCGCTGTGCGCAGGGACCTTCGCAGCTCCGGGTCCGCGTACCAGCGGTGCAGTGCGTCGGCCAGCGCGAACGGGTCGTCCGGCTCCACCAGCAGGCCCGGCATCTCGCCGTCCGCGTCGACGCCCAGCGCGTCGTACACCCCGCCCACCTCGGTGGCCAGCACCGGGATGCCCCTGGCCAGCGCCTGGGCGACGAACATGCCGGACGTCGCCGCGCGGGCCGGGATGACCAGCAGGTCCGCCGCGTTGTACGCCGCGCCGAGGTCGACCGCGTCGCCCGCCAGCGTGATGCGGTTGCCGAGGCCGAGGCGCTCGATCGACCAGCCGAGCTCCTCGACGTACGACGGGTCCGCCTCCAGCGAGCCGGCGAAGACGCACGACAGGGCCAGGTGGTCGACCTCGCCGAGGGCCTGGACCAGCACGTCGTGGCCGTTGCGGCGGGTCACGTCCCCCACGCAGAGGAGCCGGGACACGCCGTCCGCGCCCGCCGCGAGCGGGGCCGCGTCGGTGCCGGGCTTGGCGACGTAGACGCGGGCCGGGTCCAGGTCGTGGCGGTCGATCAGCAGGCGGGCGAGCCACGGGCTGGTCGCGACGACCATCCCGGCCATCCGCAGCGTCTCGCGCTCGCACGCGTCCAGCTCTGCGGCGTGCGCCGGGGTCAGCCCCGGTTCGTCGGCGAGGGCCTGGTGCACCAGCACGGCCAGGCGCAGCCGCCGCGCGTGCGGGACGACGATCTCGGGTACGCCGGAGGCGATCATGCCGTCGAGCAGCACGACCGTCCGGTCCGGCAGCGCGGCCAGCGACCGCGCCAGGCGGCGTCTCGACGTCGCGTCCGGCTCCGGCCAATCCCCGGCGATCGGCAGCTCCAGCACCGGCTGCCCGACGGCGGGCAGGTTCTGGCACATCCGCTTGTCGTAGGTGTCGCTGCCCGGTGGCGCGGCCGGGAGGATGAACACCATCGGGTCGGCGGGCCTCATCGCTCGCGCCGGAGCAGGTCGGGTTCGGAAACAGACACGGCTACCTCCAGCGTGGGTCGACGGCGGTGACGGCTCATACGTCACACGCACCCCAGGCCGGGAAGGTTCAGCTCTGCGAGTCAATCATCCAGATTCCGTTCACCTGGACCAGCGTGAAGGTGTCGTTCTCGGGCTTGGCCCCGTCGTAGGTGACGTGCGCCGTGACCTGGTTGGTCCCGACCTCCCTGACGCTGGACGCCTCCACCTTCCGGTATTGGCTCCAGAAGTTCTTGTACTTCTCGTAGGTCTGGTTGCGCGAGGCCCTGAACTTGTCGGTGAGCAGGTTCCACGCCGCCTGCGGATTGTTCGGGAGCAGCGAGTAGTAGTCGCTCAGCGCCTGAGCCGCCGTCTTCGACGAAGACACCGTCGAAACCGTCGGCGAAGTCGGCGGAGCCGAGGTGGCCGAGGTCGGCGGCGTCGGCGACGGGGAAGACGACGGCGCTGGCGATGACGCCGAAGGGGTCGCGGAAGCCGAGGTGGACGGCGTCGGCGACGGCGGTGGCGCGGCGACGTTGCCGTCCGGGGCCTTCTGCCGCACGACGAGCAGGATCGCCACGACGACCGCGACGCACAGCAGCGCCGCGCCCGCCCCGACGGCGATCAGGCCCTTGCGGGCGCCCGGCGACACCGTGGTGACCTCGCCCGCGGGCACGGAGACGGCGGCCGGCACGGTCGGGACCGCGGGCGGCTCGGTTTCCGGCACCGTCGCCGCGAGCACCGAGTCGCCGGGCTCCGCGTCCGGCAGCAGCGCCAGCAGCTCCTGCTCGACCTCGTCCATCGACGGGCGCTCGGCCGGCTCGGAGGCGAGCATCCGCAGCAGCAGCGGTGTCAGCCGGCCCGCTTTCTCCGGCGGCACGATCTCGCCGCTGGAGGCCTTGTAGAGCAAGGCGATCGGGTTGTCGGCCGTGCCGTACGGCGACTGCCCCTCGACGGCGGCGTACAGCGTGGCCCCGAGCGAGAAGACGTCGGCGGCGAAGTCGGCGTCCTCGCCGCGGGCCACCTCCGGCGCGAGGTACGCGGGCGTTCCGGCGATCTCCCCGGTGGCCGTCAGCTTGACGTCACCGATCGCGCGCGAGATGCCGAAGTCGGTGATCTTCGCCGTGCCGTCCTCGGCGACCAGGATGTTGGCCGGCTTCACGTCGCGGTGCACGACCCCGGCGCGGTGCGCCCCGGCCAGCGCCGAGCTGATCTGCACGCCGACGCGGATGGCGTCGTCCACCGTGGCCGGCTCCTCGCCGAGCACGAGGGCCAAGCTCTTCGACGGCAGGTACTCCATCACCAGCCACGGCCGGTCCTCCTCCTCGAGGACGGCGAACACGGTGATCGCGTGGGAATGCTGCAACCGGGCGGCGATCCGCGCCTCGCGCATCGCGCGGTTCTTCGCTTCCTGGGTGCGTTGCTCGTCGTGGTCGTGCGGCAGCAGGAGTTCCTTGATCGCCACGGTGCGGTCGAGCTTTTCGTCCTGGGCTCGCCACACCGTGCCCATCGCACCGCCGCCGATCGGCTCGAGCAGCCGGTACCGATCGCGGATCCGGCGACTTTCCACGAGCATCCACCATTCTCCGATGTGGCCGACGAGATCCGGTCAGCATGCCAGCCTGCGCGGCCGACCGGTACCAACGTAACCGAAAACCTTGCGCGGACAGCGCAAACAAGCGCTGTGGCGCCGCCCACGGTGTACCCAGGAATCCTAACGAACAACCCCGTACGCCCGATCAAGTGCGTCCACGATCTCCTTGCGCAGCCCGGCGCCGACGGCGATCGTCGCCGCGGAACCGACCGTGTGCTCGCTGCCGTCGCGGTCCACGACGACGCCGCCGGCCTCGCGCACGAGCAGCACGCCGGCCATGGTGTCCCACGGGTTGTTGGACAGGATCAGTGCGGCGTCGAGCTTTCCGTCCGCCACCCAGGCGAGGTCGATGGCCGCCGTGCCGAGCATCCGGATCTTCTGCGCCCGCGCGCCGAGGTCCGACAGCAGCGTCAGCCGGGCGCGGTTCTTCTCCTCGGCGAGCTCGCCGATCGCGAAGTCCCCGACGGCGATCATCGCGTCGGACACTTCCGTCGCGGTGGAAGCGCCGACGCGCTTTCCGTTCGCGAAGGCGCCCTCGCCGCGCGCGGCGGTGTACGTGACGCCGAGGTACGGCAGCGTGATCGCGGCGACCGTGCTGTGCTCGCCGTCCACCAGCGCCAGGGAAATCCCGCAGAGCGGAATTCCGCGGGCGAAGTTGGCGGTCCCGTCGATGGGGTCGAGCGCCCACCAGCGGCCCCCGCCGTCCCCGCTGCGGCCACGCTCCTCGCCGAGGATCCCGATCTCCGGCGTCTCGGCGGCGAGGAACTCCCGCAGCGCGTCCTCGACCGCGGTGTCGACGTCGGTCACCAGGTCGCGATCGCCTTTCGCGGAAACGGAAAAACTCGGGCGCGACCTGACGATCTCCGTCGCCTTCGCCACGGCCTCGCGCGCGACGTCCAGTAGTGCGGCATGCTCGGTCATGCCACCAACATAGAGAAGGGCCGCGGAGATGACCGATCTGTTCCCGCTCGCCACCACCGTCGACGAGCAGGAGCGGCGGGCGTCGATCGCGGTGCTGCCGGTCGGCAGCTTCGAACAGCACGGCGCGCACCTGCCGCTGGCGACCGACACGGTCATCGCGGCGACTCTCGCGAAAGCCGTCGCCGCGGCGTACCCCGTCCTCCACCTGCCGCCGATCACGATCTCGTGCTCGCACGAGCACGCGGGGTGGGCCGGCACGGTGAGCATTTCGGCGCGCACGCTGCACGCCGTGGTCACCGACGTCGCCGCGTCCCTGAAAGCGTCCGGGGTGGACCGGCTCGTGCTGGTCAACGGGCACGGCGGCAACTACGTACTGTCCAATGTGGTCCAGGAGGCGGCGGGCGCGATGGCGCTGTTCCCCGGGGTCGCGGACTGGCAGGCGGCGCACACCGCGGCCGGCCTGCGGACGTCACTGGACGACGACATGCACGCGGGCGAGCTGGAGACGTCGATCCTGCTGCACGCCCACCCGCACCTGGTCCGGCCCGGACACGAAACGGCCGACCACGTCACCGGCCGGGACCACCTGCTGACCTTGGGCCTGCGGGCGTACACGGAGTCGGGAGTGGTCGGCCGTCCTTCGCTGGCGAGCGCGGCCAAGGGGCACGTCGTGCTGGACACGCTGGTCCAGCGCTTCGCCGGCGTCCTCGAGGTGTTAGGCGCCTGAGTAGGCCTGGCCCAGGTGCGGCAGCAGGTGGGCCATCCGCTCGGCCTTCGTCCGCAGGTACCGCAGGTTCTCCGGGTTCGGCGGAACCAGCAGTGGAACCTGCTCGCTGATCCGGATTCCGTAGCGCGTGAGCTGCTCGACCTTAGCCGGGTTGTTCGACAGCAGCCGCACCGAGCGGATGCCGAGGTCGGTCAGGATGCCCGCCGCCGCGTGGTAGTCGCGGGCGTCGACCGGGAGGCCCTGCGCCACGTTCGCGTCGACCGTGTCGAGACCCTCGTCCTGCTGCAGGCGCATCGCCTCGAGCTTCGCGAGCAGGCCGATCCCGCGGCCCTCGTGGCCCTGGACGTAGACGAGCACGCCCGAGCCCTCCTCGACGATCCGGTCCAGCGCCACCGCCAGCTGGTCGCCGCACTCGCAGTGCGTCGAGCCGAAGACGTCGCCGGTCAGGCATTCGCTGTGCACCCGGACCAGCGCGCCCAGCGGGGCGACGTCGCCGTAGACCAGCGCGACCTGCTCGGTGCCGGTGCGGTCGAGGTACCCGACCGCGCGGAACGTCCCGTGCCGGGTCGGCAGCCGGGTTTCGACGACCCGCTCGACCACCGCCCGGCGCGGTAGACCCCCGGCAAGATCACTGACGTCACTTGCGGTCATGACTTCAACCCCACTTCCGATTCGATCCCGGTGCCGGCCGCCGCGCGCGGAGCGGGCACGACACCGGTGTGCGGAGCGCGGGTCTCGCGGAACCCGGCGACACTCCGGACGAACAGGACACCGGCGCCGGGCAGGCTCGCGACGAGCGTGAGCACGCCGTAGACCACGGCGACGGTGACACCTTGGGCGGCTCCCAGACCGGCCGCGCCGAAGAGCAGGGCGCAGACGCCCTCGCGCGGGCCGAAGCCGCCGATGTTGAGCGGGAGGCCCATCGCGAGCAGCGCGAGGACCATCAGGGGCACGAGCTGCCACACCGGCGCGCCGACCCCGGCGACGCGAGCGGCGACGACGAACAGCGCCAGGTGCCCGGCCAGGGTCGCGACGGACAGGAAGCCCACGCTGGGCCACGTCTCGCGGGTCAGCAGGCCGAGCCGGACGTCGGCGAGGGTGACCGCGAAGCCGCGGCGCCACTTCGACGGGCTGTGGATCCAGCGGCCACCCAGCAGGCGGCCGACGACCAGCGCGGCGACGGCGGCGAGCACGACGACCACCCCGGCCACCACGACGACCTCGCGGAACGCGCCGGGCACCACCGAAGGCGACGCGAGCACGACGGTGACCGCCGACGCGATCAGCACGACCTGGCCCGCCGTGCGCTCCAGGACGACGGCCCGCACGCCGCGCGGCACGTCCCCGCTGTCGCGGCCGTGCTGCACCGCGCGGTGGACGTCACCGAGGACGCCCGCGGGCAGCACGCCGTTGAAGAACAGCGCGCGGTAGTAGTCGGCGACGGCGGTGCGCAGCGAAAGCCGCAGGCCGAGCCGGGTGGCGACGATCTGCCAGCGGCCCGCGCTGAACAGCGTCGTCGCGAAGCCGATGGCGAGCGCGGCGAGCACGCCGGGCACGCTGATCCGGCCGAGCCCGTCGAGGAAGGCGGCGCTGCCGAGCTGCCAGACGAGGACGGCGAGGATGCCGGCCGCGCCGAGGATCCGCAGCCAGGCCAGTGCCCGCTTCACGCCGCCGCCTCCACGCTCGGCGGCAGGACCAGCAGGTCGCCGTGGTGGATCACCGCGTGCAGCTCGCCGGCCGCGGCCATCTCCAGCCGCCGCTGCAGGTAGACCTCGGCGACCGGGCGCAGCTCCGGCAGCTCTTCGACGGCGGCACCGACCCAGCCTTCGAGCCACTGCCGCTGCAGTTCGGCCTGGTCCGGGCCGAGCCGCCAGGCGCTGTCCGCGCGGACGACCGTGGCGCCGAGCCTGCCGAACGCGGTCGCGGCGACGTCCACGGCGTTCGGGCCGAGCAGCCGGCGGCCGTCTTCGGTGACCCGGCGCTGGTGGGCATTGAACGCGGCGGCGATCGCGGGGTCGAGCGGGTCGGCGGGCGAGAGCTCCACCTTGCCGGTGACCGACAGCATCAGCAGCGCCGCGCAGCCCGCTTCGACGACCGCCGTGGCCAGGGCCGTGACTTCGTCCCTGGTCAGCAGGTCGAGCAGGGCGGACGCGGTGACCAGCGACGTCCCGGCGAGGTCGGCGGCCCGCAGCGCGGTGATGTCGCGCTGCTCGGCGACGACGTCGACCGGGCTGCCGTCGAGCGCGGTGCCGGGGAGGCTCGCCTGGGCGTGGGTGAGCAGGTCGGTGTCGTGGTCGTGCAGGATCCAGTGCTGGCTGCCGGGCAGGCGGGCGGCCAGCCAGCGGCCGAGCGAGCCGGTGCCGCAGCCGAGGTCGCGGATGACGATGTCTTCGCCGGTCGGCAAGAAGTGGCGGAGCGGGTCGAGGAGTTCGGTGGCGCGGGCCGCGGCGTCGGCGGGTTCGCGCAGGTAGAGCCAGTCGGGTGCGAACGCGGTCATGCCGCCGCCTCCTGCCGGTGCAGGATCTCGGCGATCCGGCGGGCGGTGTCGTCCCAGCCGGTCAGGGTCTCGCGGCGCAGCTTCGCCGACGCGCGCAGCCGCGACCGCAGTGCCGGCTCGGTGAGCCAGCGGCGCAGGGCGGCGCCGAGCGCCTCGACGTCGTCGCCGGGGACGAGCATGCCGGGCACCGAGCCGTCCGGCGCGACGCCGACGGTGTCGGGCAGCGCGTCGACGTCGGTGGTCAGCACCGGCACGCCGCGGGCGAGGGCCTCGGTGACGACCATGCCGAAGGTTTCGGCGCGCGAGGGCAGCACGAGCAGGTCGGCGGTGTGGTAGGTCGCCTCGAGCGCGCGGCCGGTCCGGGGGCCGGTGAGCGTGAAGCGGGGGCCGAGGCGGTGCTCGCGCAGCCGCTCGACGTACTTGGTCTCGCGCCGGATCCCCCCGACGCATTCGCAGGTCCAGCGCAGGTCGGCGACGGTTTCGAGGGCCTGGGCGAGCACGCCCTGGCCCTTGCGCGGGGTCACGTTGGCCACGCAGACCAGGCGGGACACACCGTCGGTGCCGACGGCGAGCGGCGCCCGGTCGACGCCCGGCGTCACCGAGTGCACCCGGTGCGGGGCCAGGCCGTGGTGGCCGATCAGGCGGCGCGCGGCCCACTCGCTGGTCGCGACGACCGAGCCGACGGCCCGCAGCGTCTCGCGCTCCAGCGCGTCGAGCTCGGCGGCGAGCGCGGGCGGCAGGCCCGTCTCGTCGGCCAGCGGCAGGTGCACCAGCACCGACACCGACAGCCGGCGCGCCTGCGGGACGACGACCTCGGGCACGCCGCACGCGACCAGGCCGTCGAGCAGCACGGCGGAGCCGGTGGGCAGCGCGGAGAGCAGGTGGCCGAGGACCGCGCGGGCCTCGGTGTCCGGCCGCGGCCAGCTGCCGGAGACGGCGATCTCGTGCACGTCGAAACCGGCGGCGGCGAGCCGGTCGCACATCCGGCGGTCGTAGGTGTTGCCGCCACTGGGGACGGACGAGTCGTCGACGTCCCCGGGGAGGATCACGTACAGACTGTTCACAGTGCACGCTCGTAACTCGCCCAGGCGATGTGCGATTCGTGCAGCGAGACGGTGATCCCGTCGAGACCGCGCGCGCCTTCGCCGAGGCGTCCGGCGTGGACGGCGTCGGCCAGGCGGTCGGCGATGACCTTCGCGAGGAACTCGGTCGAGGTGTTGATCCCCTTGAACTCGGGTTCCTCGTCGAGGTTGCGGTAGTTCAGGTCGCTCAGCACCGCCCCGAGTTCCTCCGTGGCCTTGCCGATGTCGACGACGATGTTGTCCTCGTCGAGCTCGGCCCGGCGGAACGTCGCATCCACCACGAAAGTCGCCCCGTGCAGGCGTTGCGCGGGACCGAAGACTTCCCCGCGGAAGCTGTGGGCGACCATCACGTGGTCACGGACGGTGATGCTGAACACCAAGACCTCCGATGCGTTCGGGTGGACGTGGTCAATGCGGCTGATACATGACACGGAGGCACAGGGCGGAAAGTTCATCGGTGACCAGGCGGGGTAGCACGGAAGGAAGATCCTTAAACATGCACTCGCCGCTGACCAGCGCTTCGAACGCCGGATCGGCCAGCAGATCCAGCGCGACGCCGAGGCGCTGGGCGTAGCTGCGATCGGGCCGCGCGACCGTCCCGACCTGGCTGCTGCGGATCACCAGGCGTCGCGAGTGGAAGTTCTCGCCGAGCGGGACGCTGACCCGCCGGTCGCCGTACCACGACAGCTCGACGACCTCCCCTTCCGGCGCGAGCAGCTCCAGCGCCCGGGCGAGCCCGGCCTCGCTGGCGCTCGCGTGCACGACGAGGTCGCAGTCGCCGAGCGCCTCCTCCGGCGTCGAGAACTCGACCCCGAGCGCGGCGGCGATGTCCGCTTTGGCCGGATCGACGTCGATCAGCTGCACCCGCGCGGCCGGGAAGCCGGTGAGCAGCTTCGCGACGCTGCAGCCGACCATCCCGGCGCCGATGACGGCGATCCGGTCGCCGAGCCGCGGGCGCGCGTCCCACACGGCGTTCACGGCCGTCTCCACCGTTCCGGCCAGGATCGCGCGCCCGGGCGGGACGGCATCCGGCACCGGCGTCACCGCGGTCGCCGGGACGACGTACGCGGTCTGGTGCGGGTAGAGGCAGAAGACCGTCTTGCCCTCGAGGTGCGCCGGGCCCTGTTCGACGACGCCGACGTTGAGGTAGCCGTACTTGACCGGGCCGGGGAACTCGCCCTCCTGGAAGGGGGCGCGCATGACGTCGTGCTGGCTCGCCGGGACGCCGCCGCGGAAGACGAGGGTTTCGGTGCCGCGGCTCACCCCGGAGCACAGCGTGCGGACGAGCACGTCGTCCGGTCCGGGCGTGGGCAGCCGCTCCTCGCGCAGCTGTCCCGAGCCGGGACTTTGAACCCAGAAAGCCTGTTCCACGTGTTTCTCCTCAGCAGGCGACCGGAGGCTGGTGTCGCCACCCTATGAGCAATTCGCGGAGTCGACGATGATCAAACAGGACCTTCTCCTGCGTGCGGTGGTTCCGGCGCCGGTGCTCGCCGCGGGGGTCTTCGGGGGCGGTTTCCCGCCGCTCGCCTGGGCGACCGGAGTCGTCTACAGCCTTGCGCTGGTGCTGCTCACCGAGTGGGGGCTGCGCCGCAGCGGCCGCGGCGCCTTCGGGCCCGCGGACTGGATCACCTTCGCCCGCGCGATCCTCGTCGGCTGCGCCGCGGCGCTCATCGCCGAGGGTGATTTTTCCCTCGGGTGGCTGGTCGGGCTGGTCGGTGTCGCGCTGCTCCTGGACGGTCTCGACGGCCAGGTGGCCCGCCGCACCGGAACGGCGTCGGAGTTCGGCGCGCGCTTCGACATGGAGGTCGACGCGTTCTTGATCTTGCTGCTCTGCATCCAGGTGTCCCGCACGCTCGGGCTGTGGGTGCTGGCGATCGGCCTGATGCGGTACGTGTTCGTCGCCGCCTCGTGGACCATGCCCTGGCTGACCGCGCCGCTGTACCCGAGCATGGCGCGCAAGACGGTCGCGGCCGTGCAGGGGGTCGTCCTGGTGGTCGCGGTCTCGGAGCTGCTGCCGACGTCGGTGACGTTCGGCGCGGTCGCGGTCGCCCTGACCGCGCTGGCGTGGTCGTTCGGCCGGGACGTCGTCTGGCTGGCCCGCCACCGCGTCGCGGTCTCGCACCGGCCGGCCCGGATCGTCGCGATCACCCGCTCGTCCCTGCGCCGGCCGCTGGGCCACGCCTGGCCCGGCCACAACCAGGCCGCCTGATCCTCCGGTCTCCTGCGCCCGATGGGGCTGATTCATCCTGGTTGGTGCGGGCCGGACTGGACTGCCGAGCCCCACACCAACGGCCGTCTTCGTCGGTGAGGGCGAGTGCGACCAGGCCGTGGTGCTTGCCGCTGTAGTTGGCGCGGTGCGCCCGGCCGGTGCGGATCAGGGTGCTCTCGACCAGCACCGCCGCCCCGCCCGGGCGGCCAGGCGGCGCAGGACACGGTTCAGTCGTGCCGTGCGGGCGGTGAGCAGGCCCGATGACCTCCAGCACCCAGCGCCTCACCGTCGCGACCCGGACACCATGCCCGCCGCCGATGGGGGCCGACCGCGGGTTGTGGCGCAGCACGGCCGGCACCACCAGTTCCTGCCCGCCCGGGCCGGCTTTGCGCCGGCAAGACCACGACCGCGCCCCGGTGGGTGCGGATCGGCGTTGAGGTGGTGGCGGGGCATGGAGGGAGCAACCAAGGCCCCCTCGGGGCGCTTGGTCAGCCGGACTCGCGGGCCGCGCGGGCGCGGCGCTTGCCCTCGTGCATCGCGACCACCCGGGCGATCGGGATCGTGTGGCCCTCCTCGACCAGGTCCGCGGGGAGCACGAACGGCTCGGGCATCTCCCCGGTCCACGGGTCGCCCGCACCCAGCAGGTCCGGGACCGTGTGCACGGTGAAGTCGGCCGGCTTGACGTCGCCGAGGTCGGCCCAGCGGACCGGGAACGACACCGGCGCGCCCGGGCGGTGGCGCGGGCTGTAGACCGAGACGACCGTCGCGCCGCCGGCCCGCGTCGAATCCAGGAACACCTTGCCTTCGCGGCGCTCGACCACGAACTCCGTCGTGCCCAGGGCCGGGTCGATCCGCTCGGCCCGGGCCGCCACCGCGCGGGTCGCCGCCGCGATGTCCTCCGTCGGCTGCCCGGGCGCGAGCGGTACGAAGACGTGGACGCCCTTGGAGCCGCTGGTCTTCACCGCGCCGTCGAGGCCGTCCTTGCGCAACGCCTCCCGCACCAGTTTCGCGGCCCCCACGGCCAGCGAAAACGGGGCGTCCGCGGGCGGGTCGAGGTCGAGGATCAAGTGTGTCGGCCCGCTCGCGGGCTCACCGCGGAACAGCGTCGTGTGGTACTCGACCGCGCGCTGGTTGCCGAACCAGAGCAGCGTGCGCAGGTCGTTGCAGAGCGCGTAGACGACTTCGCGCCGCGAGCGGTCGGCCCACAGCGCCCGGCGCGCCACCCACTCCGGTGTGTACTTCGGCAGGTTCTTCTGCATGAACGGCCCCTGGCCCCGCAGCACCCGCACGACGCTCAGCAGCCGGTCGTGCAGCTCCGGCAGCATCCGGCCGGACACCGCCTCGAGGTAGTCGAGCAGCTCGCGCTTGGTGACCCCCGCGTCGGGGAAGACCTCCTGGTCGAGACTGCTCAGCTTGACGCCGTGCCGCTCTTCATCGCCACTCATCGGCCCACCCTCGCGTTCCCGCGCGAGGCGGTCAACTCCCGACGAGCGGGCGGCCGGTGCGCAACCGCCACCGGAGATCCCGGAGGCAGACGTTGAAGGGGAACCGCCGCAGCGGACCGGGCAGCACGCGGACGACCAGGCCGAGCGCGGCGAGGAGCGCCTCGAAGCGGCGCTGGTCGGCGGCGGTCCAGGGCAGCCGCATTTCGTCGCGGAAGCGCTGCGGGAGGAACCCGGTGGTGACGAACCGGTGGAACCGCCGTCCGGGCACGGCGAAGACCCGCGGCAGGAACTCCAGGTCGACGATCCGGGTGAGGTAGCGGCGGACGGCGTCGTCGATGTGCACCTCGGCCAGCCCGCCTGCCCAGTACTCCTCGAAGGCCGCCCGGTCGCCGGGCCACCTTTCGGGAGGCACTTGCAGCGTGGTCCCGAGGGCGGCCGCGTCGGCGTAGAACCGCTCCGGCTCACCACCGGCGAAGGCGAGGAGGACGTCTTCGATGCCCTTGTACAGGCAGGCCGCGACCCACAGCTGGAGGTCGGTGTCGAACGCGTCGTAGGCGACCGGGCTCGACGCGGTCGAGTGCACCTGCGAATGGGCCCGGTTGACGCCCTTCCGGAAGGCCGCGCGCTCGGCGTCGGTGCCCATCGTCGCGACCGCGAGGTAGGTCAGCGTGGTCCGGGTCCGCTTCACCGGGTGGCGGAAGAGGTTGCCGCTGTCGACCCGGCTCTCCAGGACGCCGTGCCCGACGGGCGCGCGGGACAGCTGCATGATCACGTTCGCGCTGCCGGCCAGCAGCCCGGCGCCGATGACAGCGTCGCGAAGGGCGGTTTCGGGCATCGGCGCACCTCCTGGATCTCCAGGGAACGCCGGTGTTGACGACGTGTCAAGAGCGGTAGGCCGCCCGGGCGAACGCGATCAACGCGCGTGCGGCCGGGCTCAACGGCCCCTCCGTCCGCCACGCCAGCGCGAGCACGCCCCGCAGTCCCGGCCCGCGGATCCCGACGACCTGCAGCTGCGCCTGGTGGTACCGCCCCAGCGACTCCGGCACGATCGCCACCCCGAGCCCCCGCGTCGCCAGCTGCACCAGGACGTTCGGGTCGGCCGCCTCGAACGCGATCCGCGGCGTGCGCCCCACCCGGGCGAAGGCGGCGTCCAACGCCGTGCGCAGGCCCGTCCCCTTGGGCAGCGCCATCAGCGGCAGGCCGTCGAGGTCGGGGATCTCGACCTCGTCGCGGCCGGCCAGCGGACCGGACGGCGCGGTGACGGCCAGGAACGGCTCGTCGAGCAGCACCTGCGTCGCGATGCCGGGTGGCGGGCCGGTCGCGAGGCCGACGACGGCGAGGTCGAGCCGTCCCTCGCGCAGCGCGGCCAGCATGGTGTCGGAGTTCGCCTCCGACAACGTGATCTCGACCGCCGGGTACCGCTCGTGGAAGCCGGCCAGCAGGTCGGGCAGCCGGACCGGGCCCGCCGACGTCACCGCGCCGATCGCGACCTGCCCGCGGACCAGCCCGGCGAGCTCCTCGACGGCTTCGCGCACGCCCTGCACCGCCGCGAGCGCGGCCCGGGCGTGCGGCAGGGCCGCGGCGCCGACGTCGGTGAGCCGGACCGTCCGCCCGGACCGGTCCAGCAGCTCCTGCCCCAGCTCCCGCTCCAGGCGCTTGACCTGCGCGCTCACCCCCGGCTGGGCGACGTGCAGCCGCTCCGCCGCGCGCGTGAAGTTGCCTTCCTCCGCGACGGCGACGAAGTACGCGAGCTGATGCAGTTCCATAAGCACTGATTCTAGCCAGTAGAAAAACCAGATCTTGGACTTCTGATCGAGTTCGCTCGAAGCTGGAGGCAGCGAAGGAAAGGACTCGAAATGAATCTCCTCCACCCCGGTCAGGACGGCTACGCCGAAGAAACCGCCGGATTCCAGACGGCGGTGCCCACCTCGCCCGCGGCCGTCGTCGCCGCCGAAAGCGCCAAGGACGTCGCCGCCGCCGTGCGGTACGCGGCCGAGCACCGGCTGCCCGTCGCGGTCCAGGCCACCGGGCACGGCCTGACCGCGGGCACCCACGGCGTCCTGATCAGCACCCGGCGGATGACCGGCGTCGAGATCGACGCCGACGCCCGCACCGCCCGCGTCGAAGCCGGGGTCCGGTGGGAGGCGGTGGTCGAAGCCGCCGGCCGGCACGGCTTGGCGCCGCTCAGCGGCTCGTCCCCGGACGTCGGCGTCGTCGGCTACACGCTCAGCGGCGGCTTCGGGCTGATGGCCCGCCGGTACGGCCGCGCCGCCGACCACGTCCGCGCCCTCGACGTCGTGACCGCCGACGGCGAGCTCCGGCGGGCCGAGCCGGGCTCGGACCTGTTCTGGGCGCTGCGCGGCGGCCGCGCCGGCTTCGGCGTCGTGACGGCGATCGAGTTCGACCTCATGCCGGTCAGCGACCTCTACGGCGGCAGCCTGACCTTCGACAGCGCCGACGTGCCGGCCGCGTTGCGGGCCTGGCGGACGTGGTCGGCGGCCGCGCCGGACACGCTGACGACGTCACTGGCCATGATCCAGTACCCCGACCTGCCGATGGTGCCCGAACCCGTGCGCGGCCGGCACGTCGCCCAGGTCCGGATCGCCTACCTCGGCGAGGACGGCGACGACCTCGTCGCGCCGCTGCGGGCGGTCGCCCCGGCACTGGCGGACACGCTGCGGCCGATGCCGTTCACCGAGTCGGGGTCGATCGCGGCCGAGCCGCGGCAGCCGCACGGCTACCACGGCACCAACGCGACCGTGTCCCAGCTGAACGACGCGATGCTCGACGCGGTCGTCGAGCACGCCGGCCCGGGCGCGGCCGCGCCGCCCGTGCTCATCATCGACCGGCTGGGCGGCGCACTCGCCCGGACGCCGGAGACGCCGGGTCCCGGCTGGGACCGATCGGCCGAGTTCGTCGTCCGGGCGCTGTCGATGGTCGGCGACGGCGGGGTCGCGGCCGTCCGGCGCGCGCACGCGAAGCTGTTCGACGCGCTGGCGCCGTGGACGACCGGCCGTCTCCTGCCGTTCGTCTACGGGGAGCACGCGCCGGAGGAGGTCGCGGAAAGCGTCTTTCCGGCCGCCGACCTGCGGCGGCTCCGGGAGCTGAAGCGCCGGTACGACGCCGGGAACGTCTTCCGGGCCTGGTGATACGCGAACCGGCCGGGGGAAAAGGACCGTAAATCGTAGCCATATACTCGGCCGGCCACCGCATCGATAGGGGAACCGCCTTGCGCACGATGAGCCACGAGGAATACCTCGGCATGCGGCGGTTCCCGGGGCTCGACGGCCTGCGCGCGCTCGCCGCGACGATGGTCATCTTCTTCCACTTCGGCGGGCCGAAGTGGACGTGGCTGTCGGGCTGGGTCGGCGTCTACCTCTTCTTCGTGCTCTCCGGGTTCCTGATCACGACGCTGCTGCTGCGTGAGCAGGACCGCACCGGCCGGATCTCGCTGTCGAACTTCTACATCCGGCGCGTGTTCCGGATCCTGCCGCCGTACCTGGTGATCCTCGGCGGGATCGTCGCGTTCGTCGTCCTGCGCGGCGAGTTCCACTCACGAGACTTCCCGCAGGCGCTGAAGTACTACCTGACGTTCCTCAACGAATTCCTGCCGGCGGCCACCCACGGCGCGGACAACTTCTTCAGCGGCTCGTGGACGCTCGGGATCGAAGAAAAGTTCTACCTGGTCTGGCCGTTCCTGCTGGTCGCGATCGGGATCGGGGCGGCGAAGCGCAAGTTCCTGCTGGTCGGCGTGGCGATGGTCGCGCTGCTGGCGCTGGTCCCGCTGACCACCGGCGGCTGGGTCCTCGAGTACTCGCAGACGGCGATCTACCGCTCGACGATCCACTACTTCATCCTGGCGGGCGGCTGCCTGCTGGCGATCCTGCTGCACTACCGCCGCGGGTACGCGCTGCTGAAGCCGCTGACGCACCCGCTGGCGGCGATCCCGATCGTCGGGGCGTTCGCGCTGCTGCACACGAACTTCGACGACCTCTGGCACGAGACCCGCAACAACCTGTGGCTGCTGGTCGCGTACGCCGCGCTGACGATGCTCCTGCTGATCGTGCTGGTGAGCCCGGGCCCGCTGCGGTGGCTGCTCAGCACGGCCCCGATGCGGTTCGTCGGCGAGCGGTCGTACTCGCTGTACCTGCTCCAGGGGCCCGTGCACTTCGCGGTCGTGCAGGCGGTGCCCGGGCTCGGGACGCACCGGACGGTCTCGGCGCTGACGGTGTTCCTGGTCGGCCTGGCGATCGCGGACCTGATCCACCGCTGGGTCGAGAAGCCGTTGATCGACGTCGGCAAGCAGCTCATCGCCCGCAAGGAAGCCCGGCGCGCGGAACGGCAGGAAACCGGACGTCCTGCCGAGACGCGCGCCGAGCCCGCACCGGTGGGTTCCTAGCGCTCGAGGACCACGATCGGGATGACCCGGTCGGTCTTCGTCTCGTACTCCGCGAAGCCCTCGGCGTGCGCCACCATGCCCGCGTACAGGCGGTCGCGCTCGGCGCGGTCGGCGATCACCGTGGCCGTGGCCTCGAACTTCTCGGTGCCGACCTCGACCGTGACCTTCGGGTTGGCGACCAGGTTGTGGTACCAGGCCGGGTTCTTCGGCGCGCCGCCCATGGACGCGGCGACGACGTAGCGGTCGCCGTCCCGGGTGTAGACGAGCGGGGACAGGCGCTCCGCTCCGCTCTTCGCGCCGGTGGTGGTGAGCAAGAGCACGTTCTTGCCCTCGAAGTAGTTGCCCACCTTGCCTTCGTTGGCGCGGAATTCCGCTACGACCTGCTTGTTGAAGTCGTTCATGTCGGCTGGCGCGGTCATGGGATCCCCTGTTTCTGGCCGGTACGCTCGACCGGGCGCGAGTACGCTCGGGCGAAGAGTTTGCTTTGCAAGCAAAGCTACCGATGCGAGGTGAGTGGTGTCAACGGAGGCCGGACCGAGTGTCGAGGACGGCGTGCGGCAGCTCCTGCTGCTCATGCCGCGCCTGGTCGGCCGGGCGAAGCGCACCCCGGTGCCGGCGGAGCTGGACGGCTGCGCGCTGGCGCCGAGGCACCTTTCGCTGTTGTCGTACCTGCTCTTCGACGGCCCGATGACGGTCACCGAGCTGGCCACCCGCCTCCAGGTGGCGCCGACGACGGCGAGCCTGATGGTCGGGGACCTCAGCCGGCAGGGCGTGCTGAACCGCGAAGAGGACCCCGCCGACCGCCGCCGCACGATCGTCAGCATCACCCCGGACAAGCGCCCGGCGGTCGACGCCTGGCTGGCCCGCGGCGCGAAGGCCTGGAGCGACGCGCTGACGCCGCTGACCCCCGCCCAGCGGCAGCTGGTGATCGCGACGCTGGAAGCCTACGAACGCGGCACCTGCGACGGCCCGAACTCCAGCTGCTGACCGCGCGTTATTCCTCGCCGCGCTTTTCGCGGGCCAGCTTGCGCTGGGCCTCCGCGCGTTCCCGGCACTTGCGGAGGAATTCCTCGTCGTCCTCCGGGCTCGTCGCCGCGAACCGGCCCGGCCGGTCGTACTCCGGAAACGCCGGCGCGTGCCGCTCGTACCGCCCGCGCGCCCGCGCCACCTGCTCCGGACGGCCCGCCACCAGCCAGATGATCGAGCCGACCAGCGGCACCACCAGCACGAGCAGCAACCACAACCCCTTCGGCAGGTTGCGGCAGGACGATTCGTCCGTCGTGATCACGTCGACCAAGCAGAAGATCCACAACCCGAACGTGACGATGCCGAGCAGGCCGTCGAAGTACAGCAATTCCCCGCCTTCCCCCAGGAATGGACGCGGTAAGTCTTAGCAGAACCCGTCGGCGGTTCGACCGCGGGTCACCCTCAGCACCGCGGGCATCCGGAGATTCGGCGCCGAAACCCAGGTCGTTTCCCCTTCTGTCAGGCGAAAACCCCGCAACGCCTCGAGAACGCCGGCGGAGAGAGCGAGGGCGTGCCGCGACCCCGGGCACGCGCGCGGCCCGGCCCCGAACGGCGTCCCGGCGAGGGACACCGTGACGTCCTCCCCGCCGATCCGGCGGCGCGTGGCAAGCACCGGCTGCTCGGCGGGTTTTCCGGTCAGCGAAGCGAAAAGCCCGTTTCCGATGAGGCCCGCGGTGGCGTCGCAGGCCTGGACGAGCAGGCCGATCCGGGCCGCCGCGAGTTCGGTCGGCCCGCCGCAGACCGCGACCAGCCGCGCCAACGCCGCTTCGGCGGCCTCGCCCGGCTCCACGTGCGGGTGGTACGCCTCCGCGACCGGGACGACGTCGGCCGAGACGTCCGGCAGGCCCAGCGCCTCGGCGAGCACCCCGACCGGCACCGGCCGCGCGATCTCGGCCATCACGTCGACGACACCGAGGCCGGACATGATCCCGCGAGTGCGGAGAAAAGCCTTCTCGCGCAGGGAATCCGCGTCGACCGAAGCGAGCGCGTCCACGGCCGGCGCCCGCCGCCGGACGTGGTCGGCACCGTTGCTGAAGCGGGCCACGGACGCGCGCAACCAGGCGACGCTCCCCGGCGCGACGTCGAGGGGCACGGGCGGAACCGGAGCGGAAAGCGAAGTCATGCGGCGAAGGTAGCCACGGAAAACGTCGGCGAGGACCGAAGTTTCAGAGCAGCGAGCGCGCCGGAAACCACGTCGCCTGAGGCCCACGGCAGCGCGTCGGGCGCGGGACGTCGTGCTGGAACCACCACGCCTCGGTGATCCGGCCGTCCGGCAGCCGGTACGTCGGCGGCCCGGCCACCCGGGCGAGCCCGGCGGCCTGCAGCGACCGCGCGCTGGCGACGTTGCCGACTTCCGCGCCGGCCCGCACCCGCGCCAGGCCGAGGTGATCGTGCGCCAGCGTCAGCCCGGCCGCGAAGAGCACCCGCCCGTGGCCGCGGCCGCGGTAGCCCGGGGCGAGGTAGCCGCCGGTCTCCGGGCCGCCGTCCTCGCCGGTGTGCACGCTCACCAGGCCGGCGCAGCGGTTGGCCTCGACGTCGATCATCACCAGGTCGACGGACTGCAGATCGGGTGACGTCCAGTCCGGACCGGTGCCGGGCACGACCCGCAGCGCGTCCGCGCGCACCGGTTCGGCGACGATCGAGTCGCGCTGCCAGCCGAGCCACCGCTGCGCGGCCGGATCACTGCCCCCGGCCACGGCCGCGGCGTATTCCCACGCGGTCGGGGTGCGGAAGAGGAAGCGCCCGCTGCGCAGCACGTGGCCCTGCCGGTCGCAGGTCCGCTTGGTCATCAGGCGGCCGCGGCGGGTGAGCCGGTCGAAGATCCCCTTGGTGGCTGGCAGCATCGCGGCGAAATCGTAGCGGAGCGATCCGGGCGGGAGTTGCTATCGTGGCGCGATGACGGCCGTACCCGAGGCAACCGAACTGGACGGCTCCGGCCGGTCCGCCCAGCCTCGCCAGCTCATCGTGACGGTGTACGGCCTGTATTCGCGCACCGAAGGCGGGTGGCTCTCGGTCGCCTCGCTGATCGACCTGCTCGCCGCCGTCGGCGTCGACGAGCCCGCGGTGCGCTCGTCGATCTCCCGGCTGAAGCGCCGCGGAATCCTCGAAGCGGTGCGGCGCGACGCGACGGCCGGGTACGAACTGTCCGACGAAGCCCGGGAGATCCTGCGCGAGGGCGACGAGCGGATCTTCCGCCGCGGGCGCGCGACCGCGGCCGACGGCTGGCTGCTGGCGGTGTTTTCGGTGCCCGAGACCGAGCGCCACAAGCGCCACCTGCTGCGCACCCAGCTCGCCCGGATGGGCTTCGGCACCGCGGCCTCCGGCGTCTGGATAGCCCCGGCCCACCTCCACGCGGCGACCGAGGAAGCGCTCACCCGGCTCGGCCTGGCCGGCTACGCGGACCTGTTCCGAGCCGACCACCTGGCCTTCGGCGACGTCGCGGCCAAGGTCCGCGACTGGTGGGACCTCGACCGCTTGGACGAGCTGTACACGACGTTCCTCGACGAGCACGGCCCCGCACTGCGCCGCAAGTCCGTGACCGACGAGCAGGCTTTCGCCGACTACGTCCGCGTGCTGACCGGCTGGCGCCGGATGCCCTACCTCGACCCGGGCCTGCCCGCGGAGTTCCTGCCCGCCGGCTGGTCCGGAATCCGCGCGGCCGAGCTGTTCTTCAAGCTGCACGCGCAACTGGAGACGCCGGCCCGCGCGTTCGTCGCGAAGGCGATCAACTTCGGCTGAGCACGGCGAACCCCTGGACCTCCACCAGCGCCTCCTCGTCCCACAGCCGGGACACGCCGATGCCTGCCATCGCCGGGTACTCCGTGCCCGCGAGGCGTCGCCAGACCGCGCCGATTTCGCGGGCGTGGGCCTGGTAATCGACCATGTCGACGATGTAGATCGTCACGCTGCAGAGGTCCGCCGGCGTGCCGCCGGCCGCGCGCAGCGACGCCAGCAGGTTGCCGAGCGCGCGTTCGAACTGCTCGACCACGCCGTTGCCGGCGATCTTGTTCGACGCGTCCAGCGCCGTCTGGCCGGCGAGGAAGACGACGCGCCCCTCCGCCACCACCGCGTGCGAGAACCCGGACGGCTTGCCCAGCTCCGGCGGGTTGATGCGTTCCATGCCGGACACGGTACGCCATCTTTCGCGTTATTGACGGTCGTAGTCACCACGACATACCCTGGACGGCGTGCGAATCGCGGTCATCGGTGGCGGCCCGGCGGGTCTGTACTTCGCCGCGCTCGCGAAACAGCTCGGGCCCGCCCACGAAATCACCGTCTGGGAGCGCAACGCGCCGGACGACACCTTCGGCTTCGGCGTGGTGTTCTCCGACGAGACGCTCGGCGGCATCGAGCACGCCGACGCGGCCGTGCACGAGGCGATGAAGGCCGAATTCGCCCGCTGGGACGACATCGACGTCCACTACCGCCGCACGGTCACCACCTCGGGCGGCCACGGCTTCGCCGCGATGAGCCGCAAGCGCCTGCTCGGCATCCTCCAGAGCCGCTGCGGCGAACTCGGCGTCGGGCTGCACTTCCGGGAGGAGGCGCCGGCCGACCTTTCGGGCTACGACCTGGTCATCGCGGCCGACGGCGTCAACTCGGCGATGCGCGCGCGGTACGCCGGGACGTTCCGGCCGAGCGTCGAGACGCGCCGGTGCCGGTACATCTGGCTGGGCACGGACCTGGTGTTCGACGCCTTCAAGTTCTACGTCCTCGAGACGCCGGCCGGGATCATGCAGATCCACGGCTACCCGTACGGCCGCGAGGGCAGCACGTTCATCCTCGAGGTGCAGGAGGACGTCTGGCAGCGGACGTTCGGGCCGATCGCGGCGACCTCGCTGAAGCCCGGCGAGAGCGACGAGAAGTCGATCGCGCTGATCCGCGAACTGTGCGCCGACGTCCTCGACGGCCACCAGGTCATGGCGAACAACTCGAAGTGGGTCTCGTTCGGGACGGTCCGCTGCGAGACCTGGGTGCACGAGAACGTCGTCCTGCTCGGCGACGCCGCGCACACCGCGCACTTCTCGATCGGCTCCGGCACGAAGCTGGCGATGGAGGACGCGCTCGCCCTGGCCGCGTGCCTGCACGAAAACGACGGCGTCGCGGAAGCGCTCAAGGCGTACGAGCTGGAACGGCGGCCGGTCGTCACGTCGACGCAACGCGCCGCGCAGGCCAGCCTGGAGTGGTTCGAAAACATCGCGCAGTACGCCCACCAGGAACCGCCGCAGTTCGCGTTCAACATCCTCACCCGCAGCCGCCGCGTCACCTACGACAACCTCCGCCTGCGCGACCCCGAGTTCGCGGCCGAGCTCGACCACTGGTTCGCGCGCTCGCTCGGGACGACGTCGCGGCCGCCGATGTTCCAGCCGTTCCGGCTCGGCGAACTGGAGCTGCCGAACCGGATCATCGTGTCCCCGATGGACATGTACTCGGCGGAGAACGGCGTGCCGGGCGACTTCCACCTGGTGCACCTGGGCAGCAAGGCCCTCGGCGGCGCCGGGCTGGTGATGACGGAGATGGTCTGCGTCTCCCCCGAAGGCCGGATCACGCCCGGCTGCGGCGGGCTGTACACGCCGGAACAGGAAGCGGCGTGGAAGCGGATCGTCGACTTCGTGCACGGGCAGACACCGGCCCGGATCGGCGTCCAATTGGGACACTCCGGGCGCAAGGGTTCGACGAAGCTGATGTGGGACGGCATCGACGAGCCGCTCCCGTCCGGCAACTGGGAAGTCTGCGCACCTTCGCCGCTGCCGTATTCCGAGCGCAACCAGGTCCCGCGTGAACTGTCCACAGCGGATCTCGTGGAGATCCGCGAGCAGTTCGCCGAGTGCGCTCGCGCGGCGGCCCGCGCCGGGTTCGACGTCCTCGAACTGCACTGCGCGCACGGCTACCTGCTGTCCTCGTTCCTCTCGCCGCTGACCAACCGGCGAGACGACGAGTACGGCGGCTCGCTCGAGAACCGGCTGCGCTTCCCCCTGGAAGTCTTCGACGCGGTCCGCGCCGCGTGGCCGGCGGAGCGGCCGATGACCGTCCGGATCTCGGCAACGGACTGGTGCGAAGGCGGCATCGACGCCGACGACGCCGTCGAGATCGCGCGGGCGTTCGCCGCCCACGGCGCCGCGGGCATCGATGTCTCGACCGGGCAGGTCGTCAGCGAGGAACGCCCGCAGTACGGCCGCAGCTACCAGACGCCCTACGCCGACCGGATCCGCAACGAAATCGGCGAGGAGTACGGGATCGCGGTGATCGCCGTCGGGGCCATTTCATCCTACGACGACGTCAATTCGCTGATCCTGGCCGGGCGCGCGGACCTCTGCGCACTGGGCCGGACGCACCTGTACGATCCACAGTGGACGCTGCACGCGGCCGCCGAACAGGGTTATCCGATGCCGTGGCCGAAGCCGTTCGCGGCGGGCAGCCGCAAGCCGCAGACGGGCCGCTCCGACGGGCCGGAGCCGCGGCTCGACCTCGTCCGGTCCGGTCCGGCCGGCACCGCCCATGCCCGCTGGCGACCGGGAGCTTCCTCATGACCTTCGCCCTGAACCCCGCCCAGCAGGCGTTCGCCGCGGAGGTGCGACGGCTGGCCGAGGAGCAGCTGCGGCCGATCGCCGAGTCCGGTGTGGAAGGTGCGGTCAACCGCCCGCTGCTCAAGGCGATGGGGGCGCTCGGCTTGCTCGCGCGGCTCTTCCCCGGCGTCGCGTCGGGCACGCCGTCGAGGCAGGCGGCCGCGACGGACCTGTGCATCCTGCGCGAGAACCTCGCCACGGTCAGCACGGAAGCCGAGACCGCGCTGGCGTTGCAGGGCCTGGGAAGTTACCCGATCCTCCAGTCCGGACAGGACGAACAAGTCGCGAAGTGGCTGCCCGCGGTGGCGGCCGGCGACGCGGTGGCGGCGTTCGCGCTGACGGAACCGGACGCCGGCTCGGACGCGGCGGCGCTGTCCCTCGCGGCCGAGGCCGACGGCGACGGCTGGCGCCTCACGGGCGAAAAGATGTGGATCTCGAACGCACCGGAAGCCGACTTCTACACGGTGTTCGCCCGGACGACGCCGGGCGCGGGCTCGCGCGGGGTGAGCGCGTTCGTCGTCCCCGCCGACCGCCCGGGCCTGGGTGGCGAGCACCTGGACCTGGTCAGCCCGCACCCGATCGGCACGGTGACGTTCGACGGCGTCGAGGTCCGGCGCGAGGAGCTGCTCGGCGAGGAGAACCGCGGGTTTGCCGTGGCGATGCGGACGCTGGACCTGTTCCGCCCGAGCGTCGGCGCGTTCGCCGTCGGCATGGCCCAGGCGGCGCTGGACGCCACGGTGTCCCACACGAGCTCGCGCGAGGCCTTCGGCGGGCCGTTGATCAAGCAGCAGGCGGTGGCGCACGCGCTGGCCGAGATGGCCACCCGCACCGAAGCGGCCCGGCTGCTGGTCTACGCGGCGGCGGGCGCGTACGACGCGGGCGAGGTGAACCTCGGCGGCCGGGCGGCGATGGCGAAGCTGTTCGCCACCGAGGCGGCGCAGTTCGTCGTCGACTCGGCGGTCCAGCTCCACGGCGCCCGCGCACTGCGGCGCGGGCACCTGCTGGAGCACCTGTACCGGGAGGTCCGGGCGCCCCGCATCTACGAAGGCGCGTCGGAGATCCAGCGGACGATCATCGCGCGATGGCTGGCTTCTTCGGCTTCCGGTCGAGCCACCACTGGCTGAGCAGCAGCAACGTCAGCACGCTCAGCACGCCGGAAACCGTGGCGGCGCTCAGGATCAGTTCCGTCTTGTCTTCGACCCGGGGCATGACGACCAGGAACCCGAGCGGCGAGAGAGCCCGCGTCAGCAGGGTGTGCATGGTCATCGCGAAGCTGCGGACCATCCACTTCCGGTGGTCGGCGAACCGCCGCTGCCGGACCGCCCGCCAGCCGGCGACGGTGAAACCGAGCCACAGCAGCCCGGCCACGACATCGATCGCGGCGACGACCGGCCCGAACGGGCTCACCGCGCCGATGGTGACCGCCATCAGGGCGGCGGGAATCGCGCCGGCGAAGACGTAGACCCGCCCGATCCGCCGGTGCGCGACCGGGTGCGTCCGCCGCAGCCACGGCCAGACCTGCAGGATGACGCCGACGATGGCAATGGTCCCGAAGGTGATGTGCGCGACGAGGAACCAGTAGTGCGCGGCGAACCCGACGGGCGCGGGCACACGTGACTGCGCGGGATCGAGCGTGAGGTACGGCGGCACGGAATAGGCGAGGAAGACGGCGACCACCAGGGCGAGCGGCGCCACCCAGGGCCGCCGCCACCACTTCGGCGTCGTTCCGGCAGGGACGGGTCTCACTTCGGTCTGAACGGTCACGGCTACCCCCCGGGGTCGGCTACCTCGAAGGTAGGGAAGGCCCCCGGGACGAGCCATGGGGTGAGCCACCACCACCGTGGTGGGGCTCACCCCACCGCCGTTCAGCTGCCGCGCACCCGCCGGACGGTGTCGCGGTAGAAGTAGCCGCTCTGCTTGATCGTCCGCGCTTGCGTCTCGTAGTCCACCCGGATCAGCCCGAACCGCTTCGCGTAGCCGTACGCCCACTCGAAGTTGTCCAGCAGGGACCACGCGAAGTACCCCCGGACGTCGGCACCCGCGTTGCGGGCCGCCGCCACCGCGGCGATGTGCGACGCCAGGTAGGCCGTGCGCGAGTCGTCGCGGACGAAGCCCGTCGAGTCCGGGTCGTCGTCGAAGGCCGAGCCGTTCTCCGTGATGTACATCGGCAGGCCCGGGTAATCGCGGCCCAGCCGCGTCAGCAGCTCCGTGAACTTGCCCGGCAGGATCTCCCAGCCCATCGCCGTGGTCGGCTCGCCGAACGGGACCGCCCGGGATGCCGGGGCCCCGTCCGCGTCCACCGGAGAGCCGTTCTCGTCCACCCCCGAGAACTGCTGGCCGAAGTAGTAGTTCACGCCCAGGAAGTCCAGCGGGGTGGAGATGATCGACAGGTCGCCGTCCTGGATCGGGAGCTTGACGCCGCGGTCGGCCAGGTCGTCGACCACGTCCGCCGGGTACTCGCCGCGCACCAGCGGGTCCAGGTAGATGCGGACGCCGAGGCCGTCCGCCTGGCGGGCCGCGCGGACGTCCTCCGGGGAGTCCGTCGCCGGGTCGGCCGTGCACATGTTGAGCGTGATGCCGAACTGCGTGTCCGCCGGAGCTGCCTCCCGCATCCGCTGCACCGCGAGACCGTGGCCGAGCAGCAGGTGGTGCACCGCGTGCATCCCGGCCGCGTAGTCACGCCGGCCGGGCGCCATCACGCCGTGGACGTACCCGTGCATCGCCGAGCACCACGGCTCGTTCAGCGTCGTCCAATGCCGGACCCGGTCCTTCAACCGGTCGAACACCAGCATCGCGTAGTCCGCGAACCGGTACGCCGTGTCGCGCGCCGGCCAGCCGCCCGCGTCCTCGAGCTCCTGCGGGAGGTCCCAGTGGTACAGCGTCAGCCACGGCGTGATCCCGCGGCTCAGCGTCTCGTCGACGAGCCGGTCGTAGAACCCCATGCCCGCCTCGTTGACGCCGCCGCGGCCGCGCGGCTGGACCCGGGGCCACGCCACGGAAAACCGGTACGTGTCCGCGCCCAGCTCGCGGACCAGCTCGATGTCCGACGGCATCCGGTGGTAGTGGTCGCACGCCACGTCACCGGTGTCGTTGTTGTCGATCGCCCACGGCACCTGGCAGAAGGTGTCCCAGATGGACGGTGTCCTCCCGTCCTCGGAGACCGCGCCTTCGATCTGGTACGCGGCGGTGGCCACGCCCCAGCGGAAGTCCGGCGGCAGGGTGTCGATCAGCGCCTGCTGCTCGGCGGTCGCGGCGGTGGTCTCGGTCAAGGCGGCTCTCCTCCAGAGGTACCGGACAGGGTGGACGGCGGTCAGGGAGCGGTACCGGTCCCCACGGGGTGCAGCCAGCACGCCACTTCGCGCGCCGGGTCACCGGGCGTGCCGAGCAGCGGCACGCGGTCGGGGCAGGGCTCGAAAGCCTTGGGGCACCGCGGGTGGAACGCGCAGCCGGACGGCATCCCGCGCGTGTCGGGCGGCGATCCGGGGATCCCGGCCAGCTCGCGCCGCGGCCCCCGCAGCGCGGGGAACGAGTTCAGCAGGCCGTGGCTGTACGGGTGCAGCGCGTCCCGGTAGAGGTCCGCCGCCGGCGCCTGCTCGACGATCCGGCCGCCGTACATGATCGCGATCCGGTCCGAGAACTCCACCAGCAGCGAAAGGTCGTGCGTGATGAACAGGACCGAGAAGCCCAGCCGCTCGCGCAGTTCCACGAGCTGGCCGAGGATCTGCCGCTGCATCACGACGTCGAGCGCGGTGGTCGGCTCGTCCATGATGACGACCCGCGGCTCCAGCGCGAGCGCCATGGCGATCATCACGCGCTGCCGCATCCCGCCGGACAGCTGGTGCGGGTACGCCTCGAGCCGGTCGGCCGAGATGCCGACGAGCTTGAGCAGGTCTCTCGCGCGGGCGATCCGGCCCGCTTTCGTCGACCGCGGCTCGTGCGCCTTGATGACGTCGACCAGCTGGGTGACCACCTTGTGCACCGGGCTCAGCGAGTTCATCGCGCCCTGGAACACGATCGACGTCTCCGCCCAGCGGAAGTCCCGCAGCTGCTTGTCCGTCAGCTTCAGGACATCGTAGGGCTCGCCGTCAGCGGGGTGGTAGATCACCTCGCCGCCGCGGATCACGCCCGGTGGCGCCAGCAGCCGCGTCAGCCCGTAGGCCAAAGTGGACTTGCCGCTGCCACTTTCCCCGGCCAGGCCGAGGACTTCGCCGCGGTGCAGCGTCAGGTGCACGTCCCGGACCGCGCGCGCGGCCTCGGCGCCGACGCCGTAGTCGACGTCCAGGCCCTTGATCTCCAGCACCGGGTCCATCATGGCTTTTCCTCCCGCCCGAGCACGGGCGTGAAGCCCACGCGCATCCGATGCGTCCGCCCGTCGGCGCCCTTGACGCGCGCCTTGCCGCTGCCGCGCAGCCGCGGGCTGACGAACTCGTCGATGCCGAAGTTGAGCAGGGACAACGCCGTGCCGAGGATGGCGATCGCCAGCCCGGCCGGCACGAACCACCACCACGCGCCCTGGGCCAGCGCTTGCTGGCTCTGCGCCCAGAACAGGATCGTGCCCCAGTTCCAGTTGGACAGTCCCGAGACGCCGACGAAGGCGAGCGTGATCTCCGACATGACGGCGAAGATCACCGTGCCGACGAAGCTGGACGCGATCACCGCCGACAGGTTCGGCAGGATCTCGAAGAAGATGATCCGCCACGTCGATTCGCCGGTCGCCCGGGCGGCTTCGACGTATTCGCGTCCCCGCAGCGAAAGCGTCTGTGCTCTGAGGACTCGCGCACCCCACGCCCACGACGTGAACCCGATGATCACCGCCACGAGGATGTCCCCGCCGGTGGGCACCGCACTGCCGATGATGATGATCAGCGGCAACGCGGGGATCACCAGGAACACATTGGACAGTGCGGACAGCCCCTCGCCGGGCGTCCCGCCGAGGTAGCCGGACGTCACGCCGACGATCACCGCGAGGATCGTCGCCACGATCCCGGCGGCCAGCCCGACCAGCATGACGCTGCGCGTGCCGACCACCACCTGGCTGAAGATGTCCTGGCCGAGGTGGGTGGTGCCGAACCAGTGCCGGCCCGACGGCGATTCCAGCAGGTCACTGCTGCGGGCCGACGGGTCGTACGGCGCGATCCAGTCGCCGATGACCGCGATCACCAGGAAGAAGACGATGACGGCGAGGCCGGTGGCCGTCTTGCCGCCGGTGAGGAACCGGAAGCGGCGCCGGCGCGCGGCCACCGCTTCGAGCGGGAGGGCCTGGGCGGCCTTGACGTCCGCCGCGGGTACGGCCATGTCAGCCCTCCTTCCGGGTGCGCGGGTCGAGCGCCAGGTAGGCGACGTCGGCGAACAGGTTCGCCACCAGCACCGACAGCGTGATGATCAGGAAGATGCCCTGCATCAGCGGGTAGTCCTGCGAGCCGACGGCCTGGAACAGCTGGTAGCCGACGCCGGGGTAGGAGAAGACGATCTCCACCAGCAGCGTGCCGCCGACGATGAAACCCAGCGCCAGCGCGAAGCCGGACACGCTCGGCAGCAACGCGTTCCGCGCCGCGTACCCGACCATCACCCGGCGTTCCGGCAGGCCCTTGGCGTGCGCGACGGTCACGTAGTCCTCCGACGCGACGGTGACCATCATGTTGCGCATGCCCAGGATCCAGCTGCCCATCGAGCTGATCAGGATGGTGAGCGCGGGCAGCAGGCTGTGCTGGATCGCGCTGCCGATGAACCCGGCGTCCCAGCCCGGGACGGTGCCCGGGTCGTAGCCGCCGGACGACGGGAAGAAGCTGCCCGGGCCGGCCAGCAGCGTCAGCGCGATCAGGCCGAGCCAGAAGTACGGGATCGACGAGAGGAACGTCGTCACCGGCAGCAGGCCGTCGACCCACGAGCCGCGCTTCCAGCCGGCGACCACGCCGAGCCCGGTACCGATCGCGAACCCGACGACCGTGGTGATGCCGACCAGGATGATCGTCCACGGCAGGCTGTCGGTGAGCAGGTCGGACACCGGCGTCGGGAAGAACGTGAACGAGATCCCGAGGTCGCCGCGGAAGAGCTGGCCCCAGTAGTCGAAGTACTGGGAGATCAGGCTTTCGTTCTTGTCGAGTCCGAACAGGACGTACAGCGACTGCATCGCTTCCGCGCTGATCATGCCCTGGCTCTTCGCGATCAGCGACTGCACCGGGTCGCCCGGGATCATCCGCGGGATGAAGAAGTTGATGGTGACGGCGGCCCACGCGGTGAAGAGGTAGAAGGCCAGCCGCTGCAGCAGGTACCTCATCGGGCGGCCCCGTCGTAGAGCCAGCACGCGGCCCAGTGACCGGGCGCGTCGCCGACGTCGAACCGCGGCGGCAGGTCCGTCTTGCACCGTTCCATCGCGACCGGGCAACGCGGGTGGAACCGGCAGCCCGGCGGCGGGTCGATCAGGCTCGGCGGTTCGCCGGACCCGCGTTCGGCCGGCGTCTCCCCCGGCCCGCCGCCGCCCGCGATCCGGTCCGGGTCGGGAGCGGATTCGATGAGCAGCCGGGTGTACGGGTGCGCCGGCCGCTGCGTGATGGTTTCGCTGTCACCGCCTTCGACCATGCGGCCCGCGTACATCACCATCGTGTCGTCGGCGAAGTAGCGCGCTGACGCGATGTCGTGCGTGATGTACAGGATCGCCAGGTGCAGGCGTTCCTTGAGGTCGCGCAGCAGGTTCAGCACACCGAGCCGGATCGAGACGTCCAACATGGACACCGGCTCGTCGGCCAGCAGCGCCTCCGGGTCGGCGCCGAGCGCCCGCGCGATCGCGACGCGCTGGCGCTGGCCGCCGGACAGCTCGTGCGGGAACTTGTCGATGTACCGCTCGGGCGGGGTCATCTGGACGCGGGCGAGCAGCTCGTGCAGCGACTTTTCGAGGTCGTCGCCCGCCCGGCCGTGGATCTTCAACGCCCGCGTCAGGTGGTAGCGCACGGTGTGCACCGGGTTCAGCGACGCGAACGGGTCCTGGAAGATCATCTGCACCCGGCGGGCGTAGGCGCGGAACGCCTTGCCGTGCTTGACGTTCACCGTCTCGCCGTGCAGCCGGATGTCACCGCCGGTGCGCGGGTAGAGGCCCGCGAGCAGGCGCGCGACCGTCGACTTGCCCGAGCCGGACTCGCCGACCAGCGCGGTGACGCGGCCCCGCCGGAGCGTCAAGGTCACGTCGTCGACGGCCTGGATGGCACGGCGCGGCCCGGCCAGCGCGGCCCGGCCTTTGCGGCGGACCGGGCTGCGTCTGATAAAGAAGTGCTTGGTGAGGCCCTCGGCCTCGAGGACCACGGGGAGGTCCCCCTCCGACCCGACGGCGACGGGGTCGGAGGGGGACTGCTCGGTCGTCACAGCTGAGTCCGCCATCGTCAGGCCGCGGGCTTGAGGTGCAGGACGATGTCGAGCGCGTTGCGCAGGGTCGGCTGGGCCGGCGCGTACGGGTTGGCGTCGTCCGGCCAGCCGACCCAGTTCTTCGTGCTGTACTCGCCGCCGGAGTTGGCCGCCGACGTGGGGATCATCGGCTGCTGCTCGATCATGATCTTCTGCAGCGTCGCCATGGCCGCGGTGCGAGCGGCGTCGTCCTCGGCGTTGGCGTAGGTCTCGAGCGCCTTGGTCGCCTCGTCGTTCTTGTAGCGGCCGTAGTTGCCGTTGATGCCGCCCTGGCCGGTCGGCTTGTAGCGGCTGCCGTCCATGACGTCGCGGTACATGTCGTACGGCGTCTGCCCGTCGTTGGTCCAGTGCATCAGGCCCTCGAAGTCACCGGTGTCGACCGACTTCATCCAGGCGTCCTGGTTCATCTTGTCGACCGTGGCGGTGATGCCGATCTGCGCCAGGTTGTCCTTGATGATCTCCAGGTCGGTGATGTAGTCCGACCAGCCCGACGGGACGGTGAGCTTGATGGTGACCGGCTTGCCGCCCGGGTCGGCCAGCTTGTCGCCGGTGAACTTGTAACCCGCGCCCGTCAGCAGCGACTTCGCGCCCGGGACGTCGACCTTGACGCTCTGGCCCTGGTACTGCGGCGCGATGAACGGGTCGCCCGCCGGCGTCGGGATGCCGGTGACCTGGTCGTTCTTCGGGTAGAAGTAGCCGGCCTCACCTTGGTTGAAGACGTCGTCGCGGTTGATCACCTTGTTGATGGCCTGGCGCAGCTTCGGGTCGTTCCACGGCGCCTTTTCGGTGTTGAACCACAGGCCGTGGACGGCCAGCTGCGCGGGGAACCACAGCTTGTAGTGCTGCGGGTCCTTGTTGGTGTAGACGGCCTTGTAGTTCGGGATGAACACGAAGCTCCACTCGGCCGCCCCGTTGACCAGCGCGCTGACCTGCGCGTTGTTGTCCGTGTAGGAGGTGTAGCGGATCTCCTTGACCTTCGGCGCTTCCTGCCAGTAGCCGCTGTCGCGCCGCGTGACGATCATCGTCTGCGGGGTGGCCGACTTCAGCGTGTACGGGCCGGTGCCGATCGGGTTCTTCACGAGGTCGAGCGCGGGGTCCTTGACGCCCTGCCAGACGTGCTTCGGCACGACCAGGGTCTGCAGGATCTTGACCTGGTTGACGAACTGCGAGCCGTCGAAGCCCAGGGTGACCTGGTTGCCGGCCGCGGTGATGTCCTTGTACGGCACGGCGTCGACGTTCAGCGCCTTGTTGTCGCGCAGCAGCTGGAAGGTGTAGGCGACGTCCTCGCCGGTCATCGGCTGGCCGTCGGAGAACTTCACGCCGTCACGGACGGTCAGGACCAGCTTCTTGTAGTTGTCCGACCAGTCCCACTTCGTGGCCAGCCACGGCTTCGCCGGCTCCTGCGGCTTGACGCGGTTGAACATGACCAGGGGCTCGTAGATCATCCACCGGTAGCCCATGTTCGACAGGGCGGACGTCTCCAGGAACGGGTTGTTGTTCTCCGCCTGCGGGCCGTCCGGCTTGCCGACGTTGAGCACGGCGTCGGGGTTGCTCTGGGCGGCGTTCGAGCTGCCACCGCTGCACGCGGTGAGACCGCTCAAGGCCGTCATGGCCACCAGCGCTGCGACGATGGAGCGCTTGACTCGCATCGGTCCTCCTAGTCATCGACGAATAGCTCTTTGTCGACTGGTAGCGAGCCCCGACCGCCGGCGACCGAACGACGCCCCGAAGTCAACCCGGGTGACTCGGGTCACGTCAATAACACGGCGGTAACGTTTTGTACCTAAGTTTAAGTACTGAAAGAACTGGCGGTCTGGACCTGTTGATCGAACTACTCGTTGCGACGCAAGGCTTTCAGCTGATGCGTCCGCCGTTGGCCAGCAGTTCGGCGACCGGCAGCGTGGCCGCGCCGAGCGCGACCGCCTCGGGCCCGAGCCGGCCGAGGACGACCTCGGTGCGCTCGGCCAGGTAGCCGAGCGCGTGCCGGCCCACGGCGTCGCGCACCGCGGGCAGGATCGCCGGTCCCATGATCGCCCCGGCCGAGCCGGAAAGCACCACCCGATCGGGGCTGAGCAGGTTGATCAGGTTCGCGATGCCGATGCCCAGGTACTCACCGGTCTCGGCGAGCACGTCGGCGGCCGGCCCACCACGCTGGGCTTCGGCCACGATCCCCGCCAGTTCGACGTCGCTTTCGTCCCCGATGACCGGTTCCTCGCCGACGAGGGCGGCGTAGCGGCGGACGACCGCCTCGATGCCGACGTAGGCCTCCAGGCAGCCGTGCGAGCCGCACCGGCAGGCGGCCCCGGCCGCCTTGACGACGGTGTGGCCCCACTCGCTCGTGGTGATGCCGGGGTGCGAGCGCCCGGCCGTCGCGACGGCCGCCCCGACGCCGACACCGAGGAGGGCGACGATGGCGCGTTCGGCGCCCCGGCCGGCACCCCGCCAGGTCTCGGCCTGTCCCAGGGTGCGCGCGCGGTTGTCGAGGTGGAGGGGCGCTTGGATGTGCGGATGGATCAGGTCGGCGAAGTTCACCCCGCTCCAGCCGAGGGTCGGCGCGTGCACGATCCCGCCGTCGCGGACCGCGCCCGGTACGCCGATGCCGACGCCGAACACCGCGTCCGGATCGCCCCCTTCGAGCACTTCGGCGATGCCCGTGCGCACCAGTCCGGCCACTTCGTCCGGGTCGAGGCGGGTGCCGACCAGCGGGTGGCGCACCGTGCCGAGGGTGCCGAGGGCGCAGTCGAACAGGCCGACCTCGACGTGCGTCTCGCTGACGTCCACGCCCACGACCTGCCCGAATTCGGGCCGGACGGCCAGCAGCGTCCGCGGCCGCCCGCCGTCCGATTCGACCGATCCGGCCTCGGCCACGACGCCGTCCGCGATGAGCTCGGAGACGACGTTGGTAACGGTGGCGGCCGATAGTCCCGATTCAGCTACCAGTTCCAGTCTGCTGACGGGACCGCGGAGGTAGAGCGAGGAGAGCAGCGCCGCGCGGTTGTGCCGCCTGAGGTCACGGGTCGTCTGGCGCACCACCTGGGTCACCGGGAGGATTCTGCCAGACCGCGGCCCCGCCACCATGGGTTCGGGACTTAGTTCACCACTTAATACATAGCCACAACTTACGGCGATCAGGCATCCTGTCAGTGAGCCGGTAAGAAGTTCAGATGGGTTGCCCATGGCGAGCAAGCGCACCACCGTCCGCGATCTGCGGCGGCACAACCGATCCCTGCTGCTGTCGAAACTGTACTTCGACGGCCCGCTGTCGAGGCACGAACTCAGCCAGCTCACCGGATTGAGTGCCGCCACGGTGAGCAACGTGACCGCCGAACTGGGCGAAGAACGCCTGATCACCGAAGCCGGCCAGGTCGAGTCGGACGGCGGCCGGCCCCGGGTGCTGCTGCGCGTCGACCCGGCGTACGGGCACGTCGCAGGCGTCGACATCGGTGAAACGGGTGTCAAGGTCGAGCTGTTCGACCTGGCGATGAACCGCCTGGCGACGGTCGAGCACCCGCTCCCGAAGGCCCCCGACGCGGCGACGGCGGTCGAGCAGGTGACGTCCGGGCTCCGGGAGGTGTTCGCGAGCGCGGGCATCGACGAATCGGGCGTGCTGGGGGTCGGCATCGGCGTGCCGGGGACGGTCGAGCAGGGCGCCCAGGTGCTGGTGCACGCACCGACGGTCGGCTGGGACGCGGTGCCGTTCGAGGCCATGCTGCAGGCGGCGGGCGTCGGGTTGCCGCTGTTCGTCGACAACGGCGCGAAGACGCAGGGCCAGGCGGAGATGTGGTTCGGCGCGGGCCGCGGAGCCCGCCACGCGGTGATCGCGCTGATCGGCTCGGGCGTGGGCGCGGCGGTGGTGACGGACGGAACGACGTACCGCGGCTCGACGAGCAGCGCGGGCGAGTGGGGCCACACGACGATCGCGTACGGCGGTCAGGAGTGCCGCTGCGGCTCGCGCGGGTGCCTGGAGGCGTACATCGGCGCGGGAGCGGTGCTGGCCCGGTACCGCCGGGCGCGCGGCAAGGAGATCACGGGCGAGGACGAGCAGGCACAGTTTTCGGCGTTGCTGTCCTCGGCGGACAAGTCCAAGACGGCGGCCCGGGTGCTCGACGAAACGGCGGGCTACCTCGGCGCGGGCATCGCGAACTTGATCAACTTGTTCAACCCGGAGCGCATCGTGATCGGCGGCTGGGCGGGCTTGGCCCTGGGAGAGCAGCTCCTGCCGGCCATCCGCGAGGCGGCGGGCGCCCACGCCCTGCGGCACCCGTTCAGCCAGACATCGATCCAGCTGGGATCGCTGGGCCTGGACGCGGTGGCCACGGGAGCGGCAACGCTCCCGGTGGCGGACTTGCTGGAGCAGGGCGCAACGTCGAGGCTCGCCAAGCCGGCAGCCCCGGACTCCGACGCGGCTTGAGTGGCGGAGGGCTTTGGATCGGGCTTAGCGGAAGGTTGCTCCGGGAGCCGGGCTGGGGAAGTGCACGTTGCCGGGTACGAGGTGAAGCGTGCGGACGTGCACCCGCGTGCGGTGGCAGCGAGCAGCATCCCCGCGTGCGGTGGCGGCGAGCAGCATCCCCGGGCGTGACAGCGAGCGAGCGTTGAGGTAGGGCGGCTTTCCTTCGGTCACGTTTCCCTCGGTCCGCGGATGCCCCGGGTTGCCCAGTACGCCAGCGGTTCGCCCGGCACGCTCGCCCCTCCCCGGGGCCTCGCCCGGCACGGCCCACCCAGCACGGCCCACCCAGCACGGCCCACCCAGCACGGCCCACCCAGCACGGCCCACCCAGCACGGCCCACCCAGCACGGCCCACCCTCCCTGGGGGAACCTCCCCGCTCCAGCGTATCGAGGGCGCCTGACAAAACTCGCCGAATTCGCGCCTTGGCGGCAGGTTGTCCACAGCCCAGCCGGATTGTGGACAACCGGACGGGGTGCTCCATGGCCGCCCAAGCAGCAGGGCACCGGGCCCCGGAACAGCCGGGCGGCGAGGCTGCCGAGCAGCTGGGGAAGCCGGGCGGCAAGGCTGCCGGACCAGCCGGGCTAGTCGAGGCAGCTGGGCCCGCCGAGGCAGCCTGGCCGACGGCGCAGCCGGGCCGACGGGGCAGCCGGGCAGCCCTGGAGCCGAAGCCACCGGCACAGCTCGGGTGGCCTAGGCAGCTGGGCAGCCCGGGTGCCCTAGCAGCCGAAGCCAGCGCCACAGCTCGGGCGGCCGCAGCCCCGGAAGCCGCGAAGCCGCGAAGCCGCGAAGCCGCGAAGCCCAGAGAATCACCGAACCCCGTGCCCCGCTCACCGGGACCCCACCTCACCACCGCATCCCCCACCAACACCCCCTTAATTCGGGTTGAAAAAAAATGACCGGCCGACGGTTGCCCGGCTTGTCTGGACCATGCATACTTTGTTGCCAGGCACAACAAAGCCTGGCCGATACCTCCGCCCCGGCCCGAGGGCCGCGGGCACGCACGGTCACACCTGCCGCCGCCCCGGCAGGCGCGGCCACCTCCCCCTCCCCGCGTTCCGTGCTGCGCGCGGATCGCCGGTCCCCCACGGTGAGAGAGGCGACAACGATGTCCACCTCCGCAAAAAACCGCTGGGCGGCACTCCTCGCCGCCTGCTCGCTGCTCTTCCTCGGGCAGCAAGCCCTCACGATGGCCCCGGCAGAAGCAGCGGCCACCTTCACCGATGACTTCAACGGCTCCGCCGGCGCCGGCGTCGACGGGTCGAAGTGGCAGCTCGAAACCGGCGACAACGTCAACAACCACGAGCGGCAGTACTACACCTCCGGCACCAACAACGCCCAGCTCGACGGCCAGGGCCACCTCGTCATCACCGCCAAGCGGGAAAACCCCGGCAACTACAACTGCTGGTACGGCCGCTGCGAATACACCTCCGCGCGGCTCAACACCGCCGGCAAGTTCAGCCAGGCCTACGGCCACTTCGAGACCCGCATGAAACTCCCGCGCGGGCAAGGCATGTGGCCGGCGTTCTGGATGCTCGGCGGCGGGAACTGGCCCACCGACGGCGAAATCGACATCATGGAAAACGTCGGGTTCGAGCCGAACACCGTGCACGGCACCATCCACGGCCCCGGCTACTCCGGCTCCGGTGGCATCGGCGCCGCCTACAACGGCCCGAACTTCTCCGACGACTTCCACACCTACGCCATCGACTGGGCACCCAACCAGATCAAGTGGTACGTCGACGGCAACCTCTACCAGACGCGCACGCCGTCGGACCTGAACGGCAACCGCTGGGTGTACGACCACAACTTCTTCATCATCCTCAACCTCGCCGTCGGCGGGTACTGGCCCGGCGATCCCAACAGCAGCACGCAGTTCCCGCAGCAGCTGATCGTCGACTACGTGCACGTCACCAACGCCTCCGGCAGCGGCGGCGGCCGGACCGGCACGATCACCGGCATCGGCGGCAAGTGCGTCGACGTCGCCGGGGCGAACTCCGCCAACGGCACGCCGATCCAGATCACCGACTGCAACGGCAACGCCGCGCAGAACTGGACCGTCGGCACCGACGGCACGATCCGCGCCCTCGGCAAGTGCATGGACGTCTCCGGCGCCGGCACCGCGGACGGGACACCGGTGCAGCTCTACGACTGCAACGGAACCGGCGCCCAGCAGTGGGTCGCGACCGGAGCGAAGGACATCGTGAACCCCAACGCCAACAAGTGCCTCGACGCGACCGGAAATTCCAGCGCGAACGGCACCCGGCTGCAGATCTGGACCTGCGGCGGCGGCGCGAACCAGAAGTGGACCACTCCCTGACCTTCCCCATAAGGAGAAACCCAGTGCGGCGAATCCTCGTCGCGCTAATGGGGTGTGCCCTGTTAGCGCTTTCCTTCCTGATAGGCAGCGCCGCTCAGGCGGCGGTCGAAGCGGGCCCGTCCGCGAGCCAGCTGCTCGCCAAAACCCAGTCCTGCCAGCAGATTTCGAACGGGAAGTATTCCTACGACGAAGGCGGCGCGGCCACCGTGCCCGTCTGCCAGGCGAACGGCGCGGTGTTCTTCAAGGCCGACATGGACGTCGACTGCGACGGCGTCCGCACCACGCAGTGCAACGAGAACACCGACTGCTGCTTCTACCCCGACACCGCGTTCCACACCTCGGCCGACCAGCCGCTCAACGCGGCGCAGCTGCCGTACATCGTCCTTCCACAACCGACGTCCACCTGGGACTACCGGAACTACGGCATCGACGGCGGTTCGGTCGTGGCGGTGATCTACAACAACCAGGTGAGCTACGCCGTGGTCGGCGACACCGGCCCGACGAGCATCATCGGTGAGGCCTCCTACGCCACCGCGGTCAGCCTCGGCATCAACCCCGACCCGAAGAACGGCGGCACCGAAGGCCCGGTGACGTACATCGTGTTCCCCAACACGCACGTCAACCCGATCGAGAACCACGCCAACGCCGTCAGCCTCGGCGAGCAGGTCGCCACGCAGTTCGCCGGTGGCACCACGACGCCGCCCACGCAAAACGCGATCACCGGCATCGGCGGCAAGTGCGTCGACGTCGCCGGCGCGAGCAACGCCAACGGCACCGCCGTCCAGCTCTACGACTGCAACAGCACCGCGGCTCAACAGTGGACGGTCAATTCGGACGGATCCGTCCGAGCGCTCGGCAAGTGCCTCGACGTCACGAGCGCCGGCACGGCCAACGGCACGCCGACGCAACTCTGGGACTGCAACGGATCGGGCGCCCAGAAGTGGTCGGCCAACGGCTCGCAGAACCTCGTGAACGCCGGCTCCGGCAAGTGCCTCGACGCCACCGGCAATTCGAGTGCCAACGGGACCCGGCTCCAGATCTGGACCTGCGGGACCGGCACGAACCAGAAGTGGACGCTCCCATGAGAAAACGCTCTCTCCCGGCGTTGATCGGGGTGGCCGCGATCGCCGCGGCCACCTTCGCCGGGCCCGCGCAGGCCGCGGGCGAAACGGTCAACGTCTGGCTCACCACGACCAGCGATGCCGGCGGCCGGACGGTCACCCGCGGTCTCCAGCAGCAGACGCCGGTCACGTTCGCCGCCGGAACCGGCGGTGGCGGCGTCACCATCAACGTCAATGAAAACACCACCTACCAGCAGTTCGAGGGTGGCGGAGCGTCCTTTACGGACACCGCCGCGTGGCTGATGAACTCCAGCGGGGCGCTGTCCCAGGCCACCCGCGACGACACCATGCGCAAGCTCTTCGACCCGAACACCGGCATCGGGCTGAGCTTCATCCGCAACCCGCTCGGCGCCTCCGACCTGGCCCGTTACAGCTACACCTTCGACGACGTGCCGGCCGGCCAGACCGACCCGAACCTGACGCACTTCTCGATCGCGCACGACCAAGCCGACGTCCTGCCGCTGACCAAGCAGGCCAAGCAGCTCAACCCGCAGGCCAAGATCATGGCGTCGCCGTGGAGCGCGCCGCCGTGGATGAAGGACAACGACAGCTACCTGCTCGGCTGGGTCGAATCGCAGTACTACCCCGCCTACGCCCAGTACTTCGTCAAGTACCTCCAGGCCTACCAGGCCGCGGGCGTGCCGATCGACTACGTCTCGATGCAGAACGAGCCGACGTGCTGCGCGAGCTACCCGTCGACCAACTGGAACGGCGCCGGCCTGGCGTACTTCGCGAAGAACAACCTGCTGCCCGCACTGCAGGGTGCCGGTCTGTCCACGAAGGTCCTCGCGCTCGACTGGAACTGGGACACCTACGCGTCCTACGGCGCACCGACGCTGGACGACTCGGCGATCCGCAACCACCCGAACTTCGGCGGCGTGGCCTGGCACGGCTACGGCGGCGACATCGCCCAGCAGACGACCGTCCACAACCAGTACCCGAACGTCAACGCCTACTCGACCGAGCACTCCGGCGGCACCTGGATCTCGAACCAGCAGGCCGAGGACATGAACAACATCGTGGATTACACCCGGAACTGGTCGAAGAGCTTCGTCAAGTGGAGCCTCGGCGTCGACCAGAACATGGGCCCGCACAACGGCGGCTGCGGCACCTGTACCGGCTTGATCACCGTCCACAACGGAGACTCACGCAGCGGGCAGGTCGACTACACCGTCGAGTACTACACCATGGGCCACCTGACGAAGTTCGTGAAGCCGGGCGCCTACCGGATCGACTCGAACGACAGCTCGGCGGTGCGCAACGTCGCCTGGAAGAACCCGGACGGCTCGAAGGCGCTGATCGCGTACAACTCCGGCACCGGCAACCAGAGCGTGCGGGTGAACTGGGGCAACTCGTCGTTCACCTACACCCTGCCCGGCCGCACTTCGGCGACGTTCACCTGGAGCGGCAACCAGGGCAACGGCGGCGGCACCGGCAAGACCGGCCCGATCACCGGCATCGGCGGCAAGTGCATCGATGTCGCGGGTGCCGGCAGCGCCAACGGCACCGCGGTCCAGCTCTACGACTGCAACGGCTCCGGCGCCCAGCAGTGGACGGCCGGCACCGACGGAACCCTGAAAGCGCTCGGCAAGTGTCTCGACGTCACCGGGCAGTCCACAACGGACGGCGCCCAGCTCCAGCTCTGGGACTGCGGCGGCACGGCCAACCAGAGATGGGCGGCCACCGCGGCCCGCGACCTCGTCGGCGCGGGGTCGAACAAGTGCGTCGACGCGACCGGCAACTCCAGCGCCAACGGCACCCGGCTGCAGATCTGGACCTGCACCGGCGCCGCCAACCAGAAGTGGAACGTACCCGCATGAAGAAACGAGCAGTGTTGGGCGCTCTGATCGCCGCATCGGCGATGGTGCTCGCGCCAGGCGTCGCGCAGGCGGCGACCGGCCCGATCACCGGCATCGGCGGCAAGTGCGTCGACGTCGCCGGCGCGAGCACCACCAACGGAACAGCCATCCAGCTCTACGACTGCAACGGCACCAACGCTCAACAGTGGACGGTCGGCAGCGACGGATCCCTGCAGGCGCTGGGCAAGTGCCTCGACGTCACGAGCGCCGGCACGGCCAACGGCACGACGATCCAGCTCTGGGACTGCAACGGATCCACCGCCCAGAAGTGGACGGCCAACGCGGCGAAGAACCTGGTCGGCACCGGGTCCGGGAAGTGCCTCGACGCCACCGGCAACTCCAGCGCCAACGGCACGCGGCTGCAGATCTGGACGTGCGCGAGCACGGCCAACCAGCAGTGGACGCTGCCGGCCGGCGGCACCACCCCGCCGCCCGGACCGGGGGCGATGGCCGTCGCGCCCTACCTCTACAACGGCTGGGGCGACCCGCCGAACCCGGCGACGATCATGAGCGCCACCGGCGTCAAGTGGTTCACGCTGGCGTTCGTCCTGTCCAACGGCTACTGCAACCCGCAGTGGGACGGCGGGCGGGCGCTGACCGGCGGCGTCGACCAGACCACGATCAACACCATCCGCGCGGGCGGCGGCGATGTCATCCCGTCGTTCGGCGGCTACTCCGGCAACAAGCTGGAGTCGTCGTGCGGCAGCGCGGGCGAGCTGGCGGCGGGCTACCAGAAGGTGATCAACGCCTACGGCCTCAAGGCGATCGACATCGACATCGAGGCCGACGCCTACAGCAACCCGACGGTGCAGCAGCGCACGGTCGACGCGCTCAAGACGGTCCGGGCGAACAACCCGGGCATCAAGCTGTACGTCACCTTCGGCACGGACCAGTCCGGCCCGGACAACAGCCTGGTCAACCGGGCGGCACAGGCCGGCCTCACGGTCGACGGCTGGGTCATCATGCCCTTCGACTTCGGCGGTGCGGGCCAGAACATGGGCACGTTGACGCAGCGGGCGGCCGAGGGCCTGAAGAACGTCGTCAAGAGCGCGTACGGCTACGACGACGACACGGCCTACCGGCACATGGGCATCTCGTCGATGAACGGCATCACCGACAACAGCGAGACGGTCACGCTCACCGACTTCACCACCATCCTGGGCTACGCGAACGCGCACCACCTGGCCCGGTTGACGTTCTGGTCGGCGAACCGCGACCGCCCGTGCCCCGGCGGGTACCCGAACAACGACACCTGCTCCGGGGTTTCCCAGCAGGCGTGGGACTTCACGAGGATCTTCGCCCGCTACGCCGGCTGACCACGGCCGCTCGACGAGTCCGTGAAGGCCGCCGCGAGGCGGCCTTCACGGCCGTAGGGCTGCCGGGCCGCGGCCCTGGGGAAGCGGCGACCCGGCAGCGTGGGGTCCCGCCGGCCGCTGGGGGTCTCCGGCGGCGGAACCGCCCCCGAGGCTATCGACCGCCTGTCGCGTGCGGCTCGTGCTCGGACCGTACGGACGTCAAGCCTGCCCGAACGCCCCAAAGCGGGGTCGCTCCGGCTATTCCGCCGCGCTGGCCGCGCGGGCCGCCTCGGCGCGGTCGGCGTACGCGTCCACCAGCTGCTCCTCGGCGTCGTCGAGGTACTTCAGCAGCAACTGCTCCGCGCCCGGGCCGTCGCCGGCCTCGATGCGGTCCAGGATTTCGTGGTTGCGGGGCAGGTAGCGCTCGTGGAAGCGGCGCGGCTCGGCCATGATGTGGAACACCAGCCGCAGCTCGGCGGTCAGCCTGCCGACCAGCTCGTTCACCCGCTCGCTGCCGGACAGCGCGGCCAGCTCCTGGTGGAACCAGACGTTCGCGGTGCCCAGGTCCTTCCAGTTGCCGGTGCGCGCGGCCTCGTCCCCGATGTCGACCTTCTCCTTGATCCGCGCGAAGGACGCCGGCTTGGCCCGCACCCCGCGGACCGCGGCGCATTCGATGATCTTGCGCACCCGGTAGATGTCGACGACGTCCTCGATGCTCGGGATGCGGACGAAGACCCCGCGGTTGAGCTCGTGGGCGAGCAGCCGCTCGTGCGTGAGCAGCCGGAACGCTTCGCGGAGCGTGTTGCGGGAGACGCCCAACGCGTTGCCGATGTCCTGCTCCGACAGCCGGCCGCCGGGCAGGAAGAACCCTTCGGCGATGCGCTTGCGGAGGACGCCGGCGACCCGCTCGGCGGTGCTCTTGCGCGTGACCAGGCCGCGGTCGGCCTCCAGGCCCGGGACCACGCCGTCTTCGATGACCACGGCACCGAGGGTACCCGTCACCCAGAGGACGATCCAACTGGACTCTTGTGGAATTGTTCAACAATCCCTACCGTGTGAGGCACGCCACGATGAGAGACACTGGCCAGGAGGTGCCCCATGACTGCCACTACCGCTACCGAGGCCCGGCCGTTCGACTGGTTCCGCACGCTGGGAAAACGTGGCCGCCGCGCCTTCGTGGGCGCGTTCGGCGGGTACGGCCTGGACTCGTTCGACTACCAGACCCTGCCCCTCGGCCTGGCCGCGATCACCGCGTACTTCGGCATCTCGAGCGGTGAAGCCGGCTTGCTCGGCACGACGACGCTGGTCGTGTCGGCCGTCGGCGGGGTCGGGGCCGGCATGCTGGCCGACCGGATCGGCCGCGTCCGCACGCTGCAGATCACCATCGCGATGTACACGATCTTCACCGTGCTCTGCGGGTTCGCGCCCAACTTCGAGACACTGCTGATCTTCCGCGCGCTGCAGGGCCTGGGCTTCGGTGGCGAGTGGGCGGCCGGCGCGGCGCTGGTCGCGGAGTACTCCTCGGCGCGCTACCGCGGCCGGACCGTGGCGTTCGTGCAGAGCGCGTGGGCGGTCGGCTGGGGCCTGTCGGTGGTCGTCTACACCGTCGTGTTCAGCGTGGCCAGCGACGACGTGGCCTGGCGGATCATGTTCTGGACCGGCGTCATCCCGGCGCTGCTCGTGCTGTGGGTCCGCAAGAGCGTCAAGGACGCCCCGCGCGCGGAGGAACGGCTGAAGACCGAGCGCCCCAAGGGCACCCTCGTCCGGATCTTCAAGGGTGACCTCCTGCGCACGACGTTCTTCGCCGCGCTGTTGTCCACCGGTGTCCAAGGCGGGTACTACGCCATCAACACCTGGCTACCGACCTACCTGAAGAAGACGCGCGACCTGACGGTGATCGGCACCGGCGGCTACCTCGCCTTCCTCATCACCGGGGCGTTCGTCGGCTACGTCTGCGGCGGCTACCTCACGGACCTCCTGGGCCGCAAGAAGACCTTCCTGACTTTCGCGGTGCTGTCGGCCATCCTGATCGTCGCCTACACGCAGATCCCCAAGGGCGCCAACGGGCTCGTGCTGGTCCTCGGTTTCCCGCTCGGCTTCGCGATGTCCGCGATCTTCAGCGGCTTCGGCGCGTTCCTCGCCGAGCTGTACCCGACCGCGTTGCGCGGCACCGGGCAAGGCTTCACCTACAACTTCGGCCGCGCGGTCGGCGCGGTGTTCCCGGCCGTCGTGGGCTTCCTGGGCGCGGGCGGCGCGATCGTCATCGGCGCGGCCGGCTACGGCATCGCCGTGCTCGCGCTGCTCGGCCTCCCCGAGACCCGCGGCATCGAACTAGTCGACTGAGGGGGAACTCATGACGACCTTCGACGAACCAGCCACGTACACGCCCGCGCAGGCGCGAGCGGCGTTCCGCACCGGTACCGCCCACCCCACGACCGGCTGGGCCAACGGCTTCACCCAGACCAACCTGATCGCCGTGCCCGAGGACTGGGCCTACGACGTCCTGCTGTTCTGCACCCGCAACCCGCAGGCGTGCCCGCTGCTCGACGTCACCGACCCCGGTGACCCGGCCACCCGGCTCGCCGAGGACGCGGACCTGCGCACCGATCTGCCGCGCTACCGGATCTGGCAGAACGGCGTCCTCGCCGGCGAGGTGTCGGACGCCACCGGCCTGTGGCGCAGCGACATGGTCGCCTTCTCGATCGGCTGCAGCTTCACGTTCGAGACGGCGCTGGCCGCCGAGGGCGTCCCCTTGCGGCACGTCGACCAAGGCCGCAATGTCGCGATGTACGTGACGAACCGGCCGTGCGAGCCCGCCGGGCGGATGTTCGGGCCGATGGTGGTGTCGATGCGCCAGATCCCGGAGGACCGCGTCGACGACGCCATCCGGATCACCCGCGCGATGCCCGCGGTGCACGGCGCCCCGGTGCACATCGGTGACCCGCGCGCGCTGGGCATCGGCGACCTGGCCCGGCCGGACTTCGGCGACCCGGTGGACGCCGAACCCGGCGACGTCCCGGTGTTCTGGGCCTGCGGGGTCACCCCGCAGGCGGCACTGATGGCGTCGCGGCCCCCCTTTGCGATCACCCACGCGCCGGGGTACATGTTCATCACCGATCGGTACGACAGCGAATACCGGGTGGGCTGAAATGGATCTGAACAGCGATCTCGGCGAGGGCTTCGGCGCCTGGAAGATGGGCGACGACGAAGCCATGCTCGACATCGTGACCAGCGCGAACGTCGCCTGCGGCTTCCACGCCGGCGACCCGTCGGTGATGCGGCGGGTGTGCGAACTGGCGGCCGGGCGCGGGGTCGCGATCGGCGCGCACGTCGGCTACCGCGACCTGGCCGGCTTCGGCAGGCGCGCCCTCGACATCGCCCCGGACGACCTGGCGGACGAAGTGCTCTACCAGATCGGCGCGCTCGACGCGTTCGCCCGCGCGGCCGGCAGCCGCGTGACGTACGTGAAGCCGCACGGCGCGTTGTACAACACCGCGGCGGCCGACACCGAGCAGGCGGCGGCGATCGTCGAGGGCCTGCGCCGGTACGACCCCGCGCTGGCGCTGCTCTGCCTGCCGGACTCGGAAATGCAGCGGGAGGCGGAGAAGGCCGGCGTCGTCGCGTACGCGGAGGCGTTCGCGGACCGGGCGTACACCGCGGAAGGCCGGCTCGTCTCGCGCAAGCGGCCGGGCGCCGTCCTGCACGACCCCTCGGCCGTGGCCGACCGGGCCGTGGCGATGGCGACCGGCGGCGGCGTCGTGACAGCCGACGGCGGCAAGCTCGACCTGCGCCCGGATTCCCTGTGCGTGCACGGCGACACGCCGGGCGCGGTCGAGCTGGCCCGCCGGATCCGCGCCGGCCTGACCGCCGCGGACGTCCCGCTCACGGCGTTCACCGGATGACCGTCCGGCTGCTGCCGTGCGGGCGGCGCGCGGTTTTGGTGGAACTGGACGACGTGCTGGGCTTCCAGGCGGCACTGACGCAGTCGCCGCCGGACGGGGTCGTGGAACTCGTCCCGGCGGCGCGGACGCTGCTGGTCCGCTTCGACCCGTCGGTCACGAACGCGGAACGGCTGGGGGCGCTGCTGCGACAAGTGTCCCCTGTGGACAGTGTCGCGGCCGACGCGGGCGAGGTGGTGATCCCGGTGGTGTACGACGGCGAAGACCTGGCCGACGTCGCCGCGGAGACGGGGTTGAGCGTGGCTTCGCTGATTTCCCGGCACACCGCGGGGACGTACGTTTCGGCGTTCTGCGGCTTCGCGCCGGGCTTCGCCTACCTGACCGGGTCGGACCCCGCGCTGCACGTGTCCCGGCGGTCTTCGCCGCGCACCCGGATCCCGGCGGGCTCGGTGGCGATCGCCGGCGAGTACAGCGCGGTCTACCCGAGCGCGTCACCGGGCGGCTGGCGGCTGCTCGGCCGGACCGGCGTGCCGGTGTGGGACGTCGAGCGCGACCCGCCGAACCTGCTGCCGCCGGGCACCCGGGTCCGGTTCACGGCGGTGCCGTCGTGAAGCTCGAAGTCGTCCGGCCCGGGTTCGCGACGACGGTGCAGGACCTCGGCCGCCCGGGCCACGCGGCGCTCGGCGTCGGCTGCTCCGGCGCGGCCGACCGCGAGTCGTTCCGGCTGGCCAACCGGCTCGTCGGGAACCCGGCCGGGGCGGCGGCCCTGGAGGTGACGCTCGGCGGGCTGGTGCTGCGCGCGACCGGCGTGACGACGCTGGCGGTCACCGGCGCTTCCTGCCCGCTCTCGAAGGGCGGGCCGAACGGGCCGATCACGTTGTGGCCAGGGGAAGAACTGGCGCTGGGCACGGCGGTGTCGGGATTGCGTTGCTACGTCGCGGTGCGCGGCGGGATCGACGTACCGCCGGTGCTGGGCTCCCGGGCGACGGACACGCTCGGCAAGCTCGGCCCGCCCCCGGTGACGGCCGGGATGCTGCTGCCGATCGGCCCGGCTCCGCCGGCGTTCCCGGTGGTCGATCTCGCGCCACGGGCGGCGTTGCCGGCGGAACCGGTGCTGCGCGTGACACCGGGCCCGCGTCGCGACTGGTTCACCGCGCCGGACGAACTGCTGTCCACTGTGTACACGGTCTCGCCGGATTCGGACCGCGTCGGCATCCGCCTGACCGGGCCGGCCCTGTCCCGGGCGCGCCACGACGAGCTGCCGTCGGAGGCGTGCGTGCCGGGGTCGCTGCAGGTGCCGCCGTCGGGCCGGCCGATCCTGTTCCACGCCGACCACCCGACGACGGGTGGGTACCCGGTGATCGCGGTCGTCGAGGAGGCGGACCTGGACCTGGCGGCTCAGCTGCGGCCGGGTCAGACCGTCCGCTTCCGGGCGGCATAGCCTTCCTCCCCAGCGTCGGGGGGGGGGGGCCGGGGGGCCCCCCCCCCGCCCGCCCCCGCCCCCCCCCCCACGCGGGGGGGGGGCCCCGGGCGGGGCCCCCCCCCCCCCCCCCACCACGACCACCAGCCAGACGGCGTTCGTGACGCCGATCGCGAGCCACGCCGCCCAGGCCGCGGCCGGGGCCAGCCCGGTGGTGACGACCCCCAGTGCCACCGTCACCACCACGGGCCACGCGCGCCGCGGCCGGCGCGGCCCCCGCTCGGCCAGGTAGGCGTCCAGGGCCTCCGCGACCTGGTCGTCGATCTCGTCGCGCAGCCGCGCGTCCAGCTCAGACATGCGCCGGCACCGGCCGCGGCACGGCGACGGACAGGCACGCCAGCGCCAGCGGCACCTCCAGACCGGCCATGAGCAGCGAAAACACCACGTCGTCGCCGGCCGTGACCACGTCGAACCAGGCGTCGGCCAGCAGCAGCGTCGCCGTGGCCGTCGCGACCAGCGGCGTCCGCGCGTCGCCGCGGCTCAGCAGCCAGGCCGTGAGCAGCAGGCCGGCCGCCTCCGCCGTGTCGAGGCCCGTCCAGGCCAGCCGCCAGTGCTGCGCCGCGACAACGTCCGGCAGCGTCAGCCCGAGCACCGCGATCCACGGCAGCAGGCACAGCCCGGCCGCCCAGAAGAGCTTCTTCATGCGAACCCCCGAGTTCTCTCCCGACCCAAGGTAGCGATTGCAGAGATTCTTTGCAAACAATCTCTGTAGTACGCTCCCGGCATGGTCCAACGTCCCGAAAAGCGCGTCCTGACCGGCGCGGACCTCAAGGCCTTCTACAAGGCGCTGGCCAGCCCGGTGCGCCGGGACATCCTCAGCTACCTGGGCAAACACGGCGAGGCGAACTCGACGAGCGTCGCGAAGGCGCTGGGCGAGAGCACCGGCACGACCAGCTACCACCTCCGCAAGCTCGCCGACCTGGAGCTGATCGAGGAGCTGGAAGACCGCGGGGACGGCCGCGAACGTTGGTGGAAGTCGCGGTCGAAGGACATCTACACCCCGCCCGGCCTCGAGCTGACGCCCGACGAACGCGAAGCGATGCTCAAGCTCGGCGCGCTGAAGATGAGTCACGACCTGGGCCTGGTCACGCGGGCTTACGTGGGCTACGACAGCGCCGAGGGCTGGAACCAGATCCACCGCGCCGGACTGCACCTGACGAAGGAGCAGGTCGTGTCCTTCGTCGAGGAGTACCAGAACCTGGTGTGGAAGTACGCCACCGAGCCGGGGCAGCACCCCGAAGACTCGCGGTCGGTGGCCGTCCGGTTCATCGTGGTGCCGGACGAGGAGGAGTCCGCCGAGGACTAAAGCCCCGACACCCGGAGCGTGATGTTCAGCCGCCCGTCGAGGCCCAGCGCCGGGTCCGCCGTGCCCGGCAGCGTCTTCGGCACGCCGTGGTAAGCGAGCCGGGACGGGCCGCCGAACACGAACACGTCACCGGAGCGGAGTTCGACGTCGGTGTACGGCCGGCCGCGGGTTTCGGTGTTGCCGAAGCGGAAGACGCAGGCGTCACCGAGGCTGAACGACACCACCGGCTCCAGGCTGCGCTCGTCCTTGTCCTGGTGCAGCCCCATCTTCGCGGTGGCGTCGTAGAAGTTGACCAGCGCGATGTCCGGCGCGTACGCCTCGGCCGGCTCACCGTACGCGGCCGCCAGCGCGCGGCGGCCGAGGTCGCCGAGCCAGTCCGGGAACGGCAGCACCGGCGTCCCCTCGCCGGTCGTGCGCGAGTAGCCGTACGGGTACCAGTGCCAGCCGAGACAGACCGACTTCACCGACATCACGCCGCCGTTGGGCAGCCGGGTGTGGCGGTAGCCGGACCAGCCGCGGCAGGCCGCGACCAGCTCGCGCTGCTCGTCGAAGCCGAGCCAGTCCGGCAGGTGCACCGCGCCGGGCGCGAGCTCGGCGCGCGGGCGCGGCAGGAGGGCGTCCATCACTTCGATTGTGCCGGAGACTCCCGCCGCACAGCGGCTTTTCGGGGGGTCCGGGTGGCGGAGCCCCCGGCCTGGGGCGAAGCCCCAGATGTCATACGCTCGGTGATCGTCGAGGGCACCACGCGATGACCGCGGAAGGTGACGCCCGCGGTAACGAACAGCCGCAGGAGCCGCCCCAATGGACCAGCGGGACGGTCCTGCGGCCGCGTCCCCTCGCTTTGGGCCACCATGAAGTAGACGTTCCCACACCTGAATGTCACATGCCAGCGTGGATCAGCTACGAACGGGTCTCTTGACCACGGCGCCGCCGATCAGGCACGGAACGTCACGACGGTGACGCCGGCCTGCGCCGGCACGGGGTCGTTCATCGCCGCCAGCGCGGCCGGGACGTCGTCGAGCCCGATGCGCCGGCCGATCAGCGCGGTGAGGTCGATGCCCGCCGTCTCGACGACGCGCAGCAGCTCCGGGTACTCGTGGGCCTGGAGCCCGTGGATGCCGACGAGCTCCAGCTCACCGCCGATGACGCGGTGCATCGGGATCGGGGCGACGCCCTGCGCGGGCGGCATCAGCCCGGCCTGGACGTGCCGGCCGCGCTTGCGCAGGCTGCCGACCGAGGCCGCGCAGGTCGACGGCGAGCCGAGGCAGTCGAGCGAGACGTGCGTGCCGCCGCCGGTCAGCTCGCGGACGTGCGCGGCGACGGCTTCCGGGCCGTCGAAGGCCGAGGAATCGATCGTGACGGCGGCACCCGACTTCGCCGCCAGCTGGAGGGCGGCCGCCGAGACGTCGACGGCGACGACCTTCGCACCGGCCGCGACGGCCAGCAGCACCGCGGAGATCCCGACGCCGCCGCAGCCGTACACCGAGACCCACTGGCCCGCGGTGACGCGCCCCTGCCGCAGCACCGCGCGGAACGCCGTGCCGAACCGGCAGCCCAGCGCCGCGGCCTCGGCGGCGCCGAGCGAGTCCGGCAGCGCGACCAGGTTCGTCTCGGCGTGCTCGATGGCGACGCGCTCGGCGAACGACCCCCAGTGCGTAGCGCCGGGCTGGAACTCGCGGTCGCAGATCTGCTGGTCACCGCGGGCGCACTGGGCGCAGGTGCCGCAGGCGCAGACGAAGGGCACGGTGACGCGGGCGCCGAGCTCCCAGCCGCGGACGCCTTCGCCGAGCGCGACCACCCGGCCGGCGAGCTCGTGCCCGGCGACGTGCGGCAGCGTGACGGCGGTGTCGTGCCCCTGCCAGGTGTGCCAGTCGCTGCGGCAGACACCGGTGGCGTCGACCTCGATCACCGCACCGCCCGGCGCGGCCACCGGCTCCGGCACGTCCCGCACGACGGGCGGGACGCAGAACTCCTCCATGACCACAGCTCGCACGGCACGAGCCTAACCGTCTTCGACACTGCTCAAGTGAGCGCGTGGAACCTCGTCCTGCTCCGCGGCGGGCCGAGGAGTTTGCTGAGCGAGCCGTCCGGCACGTTCAGGATGTCCTCGAGATTCCGCAGGGCCTCCAACGATTCCGGCCGCTCCGGCCGGCACCGTCCCGATTGCCAGTGGCTGAGGGTGGCCAGGCTGACCGTGGTTCCCCTGCCGCGCAAGCGATAGCGGATCCGCTCGAGGCCGAGGCCGCGGGCCCGGATCGCCGCCCGCAGGGCCACGTCGAACGGTCCGGCCGCCAGCAGCCGGCCCAGCTCCGCCTGTTCCCCCCGGTCGATGGTGCGTGTTCGCTGACCGGTCATCACAACGCTCCGAAGCACTCCCGAATACGAACATTGGAGCGTAGGCGCCGCTTCGCAAGATCGGAAGAGTCCTCACCCACCTGCCTTGCGCGTCTCGTCGGCGATCGCGGCGAACGGTTCCGCGTAGCCGGAGTTGATCGTGACATAGGAAATCCCCCACCGCTCCCGCCAGCCGAGAAGCTTTTCCGCGGCGGCGGCGGGATCCTCGGGAAGGACGGTCACCGCACCGGCGGCGGCGAGCTCGGGCACGTCCACCCCGGCCCACCGCGCGATCATCGGCGACGGTTCGGTCCCGACGGCCATCAGGTTCAGGCCGAGCTCGATCTCCGGCAGCCGCGGCCCGGCGAGGTCCCGGAATCGATCCACAATGGACTGCGCCTCGGTTTCGCCGGTCGTGGGCGCCCAGGTGAAGGTGACGGTGTCGGCTTCTTGCGCGGCGAGCGCCAGCATTTTCGGCCCACCGCCGGCCAGCATCAACCGTGGCCGGTCGGCGTCGCGCTTGAGGTGCGCGATCGTGGCGGCCATCCGTGTGATGCGCTCACCCGGTGAGGGGAATTCGCGCCCGAGAGCCTTGGCGTGTTCCTCCGCGCCGGGCCGCCCGACACCCAGCCCGAGCTCGAACCGGCCGCGGGTCTGCCGGTGGAGGGTCTGCACCTGCCAGCCGAGCGCTTCCGGGGTGCGGAAGGGGTCGGCGAGCACGAAGGTGCCGACGGTGAGATCCAGCGTGACCGCGGCGGCGGCCCCCAGGAGGACGAAGGGATCGGCGGTCCCGACGGGATCGGTGGCGAGCAGGGTGTCGAAGCCGAGCTTTTCGATCCGCTCGGCCTGAGCGGTCCACGAGGTGAGGTCACGCGCATGACCGGCGACGACGCCGAAGCGGAAGGATTTCATGCGAGCCATGGTCGCGGGCGGGGGCGGGTCACCACATCCGCTTCACGACGTCACCCGCGCGTACGTCCCTCAGCGCAGCGTGACCGACAACGCCTGTGCGATCTCCTTGCCGATGGCGTGCGTGGCGGCATCCGGTGGCGACCCCACCTTCACCACCAACGGCCCCCCGAACGGCTGGCGTTCCACCACCTCGATGCGTTCGCCCAGGTTGATCGCGTGTTCCGTCAGGTACCTCAGCAGCTCCGGGTCCGTGTCCCAGACCCGCACGATCTCACCGACCGCGCCCGGCGGGAGGTCGTCCAGGATGCGGACCGGGAGCTCCTCCACGCTCCCGTCCGGCGCCGGGATCGGGTCGCCGTGGGGGTCGCGGACCGGGTTGCCGAGCTTGGCCGCGATGCGCTCGACCAGCCTGTCCGACACGGCGTGCTCCAGCGCGTCCGCCTCCGCGTGGACCTCGTCCCACGTGTAGCCGAGCTCCGAGACCAGGTACGTCTCGATCAGCCGGTGGCGCCGGAGCACCGAACGCGCCAGGAGCCTGCCGTCGGCCGTGAGCTCGATGCCGCGGTACGGCACGTGCGTGACCAGGCCCAGCTGGGACAGCTTCGTGACCATCCCCGACGCCGAGGACGGGCTGACCTCCAGCCGGCCGGCGAGCGACGCGTTGGTGACCGCCTCGCCCCGCTCGACCAGGCCGTAGATCACCCGGACGTAGTCCTCGACCGACGAGGACCTCCGGACCGAACCATCTCCCATACCGCATACGATACGGGGCCGGGTACTTTCTCGTGAAAGTTCACGGCCGCCAGCGGTAGCGGATCCAGCCCGGGACCGGCTCGGCACCCAGCTGTGCGTAGAACGCCGAACCCTTTTCGTTGCCCTCCTGCATGTCCCACTCCACGCGGCCGGTCGTGCGGTTGCGCAGCTCGTCCAGCAGCTCGCCGCCGAGCCCGTGGCGGCGGTGCGCGGGCCGGACGAACAGGTCGTCCAGCCAGATCCCCGGCCGGGCTTCCCAGGTGGAGAAGTTCCAGCTGCAGAAGGCGAAGCCGGCCACCGTGCCCGGCTCGCCGGGCGGGGTCGCGATGAGCACCCACGCCTTCGGGTCCGGCCCGAACAGGTGCCCGCTCATCTCGGCGCGGTCGAGCTTCAGGTCGTGGTTGTCCTCGTAGACGGCGTGCTCCTCGATGAGCGCGCAGATCTCCTCGATGTCTTCGAAGACGGCGTCGCGGACGGGCATCTCGCCTCCCTTTTTTGTCGGTGGTGGTCGTTACGGTCAGGCCTGGAGGTGGTCGATGTCGCCGGAGGAGAAGTTCGAGGACCTGGTCGACGAGTTCACCGGACGCCCGGGCATCACGCCACCCGGCGCGACCGGCGGGTTCGGGCGCACGGCGCTGCGCGCGCACGGCCGGATCTTCGCGATGTTCGTCCGCGGGCAGCTGGTGCTCAAGCTGCCCAGGGGCCGGGTGGACGAGCTGGTCGAGGGTGGGCACGGGGTGCGCTTCGACGCCAACAAGGGCACCCCGATGAAGGAATGGCTGGCACTGGACACCGGGTCGCCACAGCCCTGGTCCGCGCTGGCCGAGGAAGCACTCGAGTTCGTGGGAAGGAAGTGAGCCATCACGCTTGATAACGCAGTTCGCCGCCGACGGCGGTGCCTTGCACGCCGAGGTCGTCCAAAGCGGACTCGTCCAGGGGCGAACCGGACAGCACGGCGAAGTCGGCGAGCTTCCCGGGTTCGAGCGTGCCCAGGTCACGCTCGGCGAAGGTCGCGTACGCCGATCCGTACGTGTACGCGCGCAGCGCCTGCTCCGGCGTCAACGCCTCTTCGGGTGCGAAGGGTGCGCCGGAGGCCGTGCGCCGGCGCACCATGTCGGCCAGCGCGAGCAGGGGTGCGCCGTTCACGACGGGCCGGTCCGAGGACGCGGGAAGCACGCAACCCGCGTCGAGGACGCTGCGCAGCCGGTAGCACCAGGGCACGCGTGACTCACCGAGCGCGGCGCGCATGCCGTCGCCGAGCTCGTTGACGAACCGGCCCTGCGGCGACGGGATGAGCCCGAGGGAGGCGAGCCGGGTCAGTTCCGCGGGCTGGAGCACCGCGCAGTGCTCGATGCGGTGCCGGTGGTCCGTGCGCGGCGAAGCGGCCAACGCGGCTTCGTACGCGTCGAGGACGACGGTGATCGCCCGGTCGCCGATGGCGTGCGTCGCGATCTGCCAGCCCGCTTCGTGGGCGCGGCGGATCGTGCGCGCCAGCTCGTCCTCGGGCACCTGGAAGTAGCCGCGGTTGTCCGGCCCGCCGGCGTCTGAGGCAGTTTCAGCGCCGTCGAACGGGTCGTGCATCGCGCAGGTGCGCCCGACCAGGGAGCCGTCGGCGAACAACTTCATCGGGCCGACGCGCAGCCACTCGTCGCCGAGACCGGTGCGCAGGCCGAGGTCGAGGCCGAAGCCGGCGCCGTCGGGCAGGTCGTGCAGCACGCTGGCGGCGACCATCACCGTGCTGCGCACGCGCAGCACGCCGCGGTCGCGCGCCTCCTGGTAGGCGGCGAGTTCGGCGGGTGTCTCACCGACCAGGCCGCCACCGATCCCGGCTTCCTGGACGCTGGTGATGCCCTCCGACAGGTACTGCTCGGACGCCCGCTCGAGCCCGCGCACGACCCGCGAAACCGGCGTCGGGTACGTCAGCGGCCGCAGCAGCAGCTGGGCCTGCTCGCGCAGCAGGCCGGTCGGCGAGCCGCCGGCGTGCACGACGTCGCCGCCGACCGGGACGTTCGCGAGGTCGAGCTGGTCGAGCACGGCCGAGTTGACCACGGTCATGTGCCCGGACGTGTGCTTGAGCCGCACGAGCATCCCGGGCGCGGCGCGGTCGAGGCCGTGCCGGTCGGGGTGCCCGCCGGCGAGCTTGTTCTGGTCGTACCCGCTCCCGACCACCCAGCTCCCGGCCGGCAGCGTCGCGGCCCGCGCGGCGACGGCGTCGTAGACCTCCTCGACGCTGCGGCAGTCGCCGAGCGGCACGTCGTCGAGGCCCATGCCGAACCACGCCATGTGGTTGTGCGCGTCGTGGAAGCCGGGCACGACGAAGCCGCCGGCCAGGTCGACCCGGGAACGCGCGGACAGCTCAAGGGCGTCGGAACCCAGCGCGACGACCCGGCCGTGCAGCACGGCGAGTGCGTTGGTGACGCCCGCGCCCGTCCACACCGTGGCGTTCTCGTAGATCGCATCGACCCGCATGGGTCCAGAGGCTATCGATCGATCGATCGAACGTCTAGCATCGCCCTCATGCCCACCGTGGAGTTCGCCGTCGAGAACGGCATCGCGCAGATCCGGCTGAACCGGCCCGAGCGGCTGAACGCGGTCGCCGCCGTCCTGGTCGACGACTTCCTCGCCGCCCTCGACGCGGCCGCCCGCAGCGACGCCCGGGTCGTCGTGCTGTCGGGAAACGGCCGGGCCTTCTGCGCCGGCCACGACCTCAAGGAACCCACCCCCGCGGGTGACTCGCGGGCGCGGCTGGACCGGCTCCAGGACGTCACGCGGCGGCTGCGCGGGCTGCGCCAGCCGGTGATCGCGGCGGTGCACGGCTACGCGATCGGCGCCGGCGCGGAGTTCGCGCTCGGCTGCGACCTGATCCTGGCCGCCGAGGACGCCGTGTTCGCCTTCCCCGAGGTCTCGCTCGGCCTGAGCGTCACCGGGGCGGCGTCGCGGCTGCTGCCGCTGCTGGTCGGCCCGCTCAAGGCGAAGGAGCTGCTGCTGCTGGGCGAGCGCTTCGACGGCCGGAAGGCCGCCGAGCTGGGCATGGTCAACACCGCCGTCCCCGCCGAGCAGCTCCAGACCGAAGCGCTGAGCTGGGCCAAGCGGATCGCGGAGCACCCGCCCGTGGCGGCAGCCATGGCGAAGCGGGTCCTCGACACGCCGATCGACCTCGAGCCCGCCCTCGAACTCGAGGTCAGCCACGCCCTGATCACCGAGCACTCGGCCGCCGTCGCCGCGTCCACCGAAGCGTTCCGGAGCCGGGCGTGACGCCCCTCGCCGAAATCGGGACCCTCGCGCAGCTCGTCACGCGGGCCGCCGCGCTGTGGCCCGAACGCACGGCCTGGGTGTTCGACGACCTGGATCGGACGTTCACCTTCGCCGAGGTCGACCGCGAAAGCACCCGGATCGCCGCGGCGCTCGCCGAACGCGGCATCGGCCCCGGCGACCGGGTGGCGGTGATGCTGCGCAACCAGCCGGAGTTCCCGCTCATCTGGCTGGCGCTGGCGAAGATCGGCGCGCAGCTGGTGCCGGTCAACACGAACTACCAGGAATTCGACGGCGCCCACGTCCTCCGCCACTCCGGCGCGAAGCTGGCCGTCGCCGCGCCCGAATTCACCGAATTGCTCGGCCGGATCGGCCTGATCGAGGTGATCACCCCGGACGAGCTCCGCACCGATGCCGAGCCGCCGGAGTTCACGCCCGTGCCCGAGCTGCCGGTCAACATCCAGTACACCTCCGGCACCACCGGCGCCCCCAAGGGCTGCGTCCTGCCGAACCGCTACTGGACGACCTTGGCGATCAGCCTGGCCACCGACTTCCCCGCCGTCGGCGCGGACGACGTCATCCTGACCGCCCAGCCGTTCCACTACATCGATCCACAGTGGAATGTCGCGCTGGGCCTCGCCGGCGGCGCCACCCTCGTCGTCCTCGACCGCTTCCACCCCAGCACGTTCTGGGCGAAGGTCCGCGAACACGGCGTCACCTGGTTCTACTGCCTCGGCCTGATGCCGACGCTGCTGCTGCGCCAGGAACCGGGCGCGGCCGACCGCGACCACCGCGTCCGCGCGATCTGCGCGTCGGCCATCCCGCACGACCTGCACGCCGAGCTGGAGGCCCGCTGGGGCGTGCCGTGGTACGAGGCGTTCGGGATGACCGAAACCGGCGGCGACATCCGGATGACCGCCGCCGACCACGACGAGACCGTCGGCACCGGCTGCATCGGGCGGCCCAGCCGCGACCGCGAGGTGCTGATCGCGGGCGACGACGGGAAGCCGGTGCCGCGCGGGGAAACCGGGCAGCTGCTGATCCGCGGGATCGGGCTGATGCACGGCTACCACGACGATCCGGACGCGACGGCGAAAGCGTTCGAAAACGGCTGGTTCCACACCGGCGACCTCGCCCGGATGGACGCCGCCGGCCGCGTCTACTACGTCGGCCGGACGAAGGACATGATCCGCCGCAGCGGCGAAAACGTCTCCGCCGACGAGGTCGAGCGCGCGCTGCTGCTGCACCCGGCGGTCCGGCTGGCGGCCGTCGTCGCGGTGCCGGACGAGCTGCGCGGCGAGGAGATCAAGGCGTACGTCGTGTGCGACGGCGACCGGCCGGACCCCGCCGAGCTCGCCGCGTTCTGCGCCGGGAAACTGGCCTACTTCAAGGTTCCCCGGTTCTGGGCGTTCGCGGACACGCTGCCCATGACGCCGTCGGAGCGGGTCGCCAAGGGCGAGCTGCGGAAGGTCGCCGACCCGCGTGCCGGTTCCTGGGACGCGAAGGCGGAAGCATGGCTGTGAGCAGCCGGGAGCGGGTGCGCGCGGCGGCGGTGAAGCTGTTCGCCACCAAAGGCTTCCACGGCACCGGGATCCGGGATCTGGCGCAGGAGGCGGAACTCTCCTCGGCCAGCCTGTACCACTACATGGGCACCAAAGAGGATCTGCTCGCCGACATCATGCACACGGCCCTGAACCGGCTGCTCGACGCGGCCCGCGAGGCGACCGCGGGCGGCGGCGACCCGGTGCACCGGCTGCGCACGCTGGTCGTGCTGCACGTCCTCGCGCACGCCGTCGGGCCGGCGGAAACCCGGGTGGTGGACAACGAAGTCGACGTCCTGTCCCCGGCCGCGCGCGAGCCGGTGGTCGCCCTGCGGGACGCCTACGAACGGCTGTGGGCGGCCGCGATCGACGACGGGGTGGCTGCGGGGGTGTTCCGTGTGGAGCACCCGGCGGTGACCCGGCTCGCCCTGCTCGAGATGTGCAGCGGCGTCGCGAGGTGGTATTCCCCACGTGGCCCGCTGGCGCTGGACGAGCTGGCGGAGCACTACGCGGAACTGGCGTCCAGGGCGCTGGGCTGCACGTCCGCGCCCGGTGTGACCGACTTGCGACGGTGCCGGGAAATCGTCGCGAAAGAGTGGGGCGTGTCCGTTTAGCGGCGCTTTTACCTGTGTACGCCTTGCCCAGACGGCGTGCGTGGGGGACGCTCGAAGGGTGACTGAGGAAACGATCCAACTGGAACTGGACGACTCGGGTCTCGCGCCGGGCCTCCCGGCGCCGGAAAACCCCCGCGATCAGGTGCAGGATGTGCCCTATCGCCCCGTCGAGTTCCGCGATGACGATCTCCCCACCGCCCTGGCACGGTGCTCCGCGTGGCTGCGGCAGGCCCAGGAGTGGCTGGGCGAGCCACTCGACGTCCTGGCCATCCACCTCGACTACGACGACCGTCAGGGTTCGCCGTACTACGACGTGAAGCTCCTGTGCAACGAAGAGGACCTCGCGGGCGTCCCGATCGCCATCCGCAACAGTAAG
>NZ_JBHVXZ010000023.1:0-105679 GCF_042881395.1 Amycolatopsis sp. NPDC058278
GGGCCCGCAAGCTTCCGCTGCCCCCCACGCTGCGCTGTGGGTTGCGGGCCCGGCTCAAAGTGATTTTTGGGCCTCAGGCGACGGGATGACCACCCGCTCCTTGGTTTGGGGTGCGGGCTCAATCCACTGTGGACGTCAGCTCCGCTACCGCTTCCACTGCTTCGCGGGTCTCGTGGATGTTGTGCGCGCGGAAGATCGCCGCGCCCGCGTGGGCCGCTATCGCCGTGGCCGCCAGGGTGCCCGATAGGCGGTCGTGGGCTTCGACGTCCAGGGTTTCGCCGATGAGGTCCTTGTTCGACAGCGCCACCAGTACTGGCCAGCCGGTCGCCACCAGGCGGTCGAAGTGGCGGAGGAGCTCGAGGCCGTGCCGGGTGCTCTTGCCGAAGTCGAAGGTCGGGTCGATGAGCACGCCGCCGCGCGGCACTCCGGCCGCGACCGTGCGCTCGGCCGCCGCCGTCAGCTCGGCGATCACGTCCGCGACGACGTCGTCGTAACGGGGCCAGAACGGCCGCTCGGGGGTCGGCGCCGGGTACGGGTCGGTGCGCACCGGCATGCCTCCGACGTGGGAGCAGACGTACCCCGTGCCGAACTCGGCCGCGACCTCGACCAGCTTCGGGTCGGCGCCCGCCCAGGTGTCGTTGAGCAGGTCGGCGCCCGCTTCGCAGACCTGGCGGCCGACCTCGTGGCGCCAGGTGTCGACGCTGATGACCAGGTCCGGGTGGCGGCGGCGGACCTCGGCGACGAACGGCACCACCCGCCTGCTCTCCTCGTCGACGTCGACCTCGGGGCCCTCGCCCGCCTTGACCCCGCCGATGTCCACGATGTCGGCGCCCGCGGCGACCGCCCGGTCCACCGCCTCCAGGGCCGCGGTGCCGGCGAAGGTCGCGCCCTTGTCGTAGAACGAGTCGGGCGTGCGGTTGACGATGGCCATGACCAGGGCGCGGTCGCCGGGCATGCGGCGGCCCCGGAAGACCATCTCCGGCCGGTGTGACGTCATGCTCCCAACCCTGCCAGGTCACGGCTGGGTCCGGAACGCCGCGTCCGGGCCGTGCACCGGGTTATCCTCGGGCACAACCGAGCAGGGGGACGCGATGAACGAGGGCCCGGTCCGCAGCGACGCCGAGGCGATGATCGCCGAGGCCAAGAAAGCCCTGTGGGTGATGGTCGGCCTGCTGGCCGTGCTGTGGGTGGTCCAGCTGGTCAACGCCCCCACCGGCTACGACCTGAGCCGGGAGTTCGGCATCGAGGCGCGCGACCCGGCGTCACTGCCGGAAATCCTCAGCTCGCCCTTCCTGCACTACGGCTGGAGCCACCTCGAAGGCAACTCCGGGCCCCTGTTCGTGTTCGGCTTCCTCGCCGCCTACCGCGGGGTGAAGAAGTGGCTCGGCGTCAGCCTGCTGATCATCCTCGCCAGCGGCCTCGGCGTCTGGTTCATCTCGCCGGCGAACTCGGTCACCGTCGGCGCCAGCGGCCTGGTCTTCGGCTACTTCGGCTACATCATCGTGCGCGGGCTCTTCGACCGGCACCTGATCGACATCGTGATCGGGCTGGTGATGGCGTTGTGCTTCGCCTACCAGTTCACGTCCCTGCTGCCGAGCCAGGAAGGGGTCAGCTGGCAGGGCCACCTCTTCGGGTTCGCCGGCGGCATCGTCGGCGGCTGGCTGTTCCGCGACCGGCGGCCCAAGGCGGTCGCCGCCCCCGACCCGGCGACCGCCCTGCTCCCCAAGGACTTCAGCTAGGCGGCTCGAGCTCCGCCTCGACGACGATCCGGACGTACCGGCCGATCATCGGCCGGGGCGCCCGCATGCCGAGCGGGGCGCGGTCCAGCGTCCCGGTGGCGCGGACCCGGGTGGCGCCCTCGGGGACAACGGTCAGCGTCAGCGGGCACGACGTCCCGCGCAGCCGCAGCTCGCCGGTCACTTCCCAGCCCGCGTCCTGCCGCCGGGCACCGGTGGCCGTGAAGGTCATGGCCGGCTGGGCGCCGCTGTCCAGGAGGTTCGGCTTGCGCAGGTCGGCGTCGCGGCGCGCGTTCCGCGTGTCGAGCGCGCCGAGGTCCAGCTCCGCCCGGACGGTGATCACCGCGCCGTCGCGCACCTCGACGGTGCCCGTGCGGACCGGAATCGTGCCGCGCACCCGGTTGAAGCCGAAGTTGCGGACCTCGAAGGCGGCCGTCGTCCGTCCACTGCGGACGGTCCAGGTGCCGGTGCGCAGCGCGGGAGCGGTGTGCGGGCTCATCGCGCACCCGCCGGGGCCGGCAGGGCCGCGTGCCGGACGCGGTGCAGGTCGACCCGGTCCGGGCCGGGCAGCAGCGCGGGGTCCTCGCCGGGCAGCAGCTCGGTGGCCATGATCGCCTCCTGGACGGCTTCGATCGTCGTCAGCGACGCGGTGAACGCCACGACGACCAGGGAGCGGTCTTCGGCGATCAGGGCGTAGGTCGTGCCGACGCCCTCGACGCCCCGGACGGCGGGCCAGATGCGGTCGCGCCCCGCACGCTGCTCGGCGGCCGACTGGTCGGCCCCGCGCGGCCCGTCGAACCAGGTGAGCTGGGCGTAGGCGGCGGCGTCCGACGCCGACTGCACGTCGGCAACCCGGTAGACGCCGGTGTCGAGCCAGGTGGTCCCGGCCGGCCGCCGGGCCGCGGCCTCGTCCGCGGCCGCGGCGTCGGGCCAGAAGGTGACGACGGCGCCGGCCTGGCCGCCGAGCTGGGTGAGCGTGGCGGCGCCGAGGGCGCCCTCCGCAAGGTCGTGGGTTCCGAGCGGACTCCGGAACTGGTGGATGGTGGCGTGCATGGGATGCTCCTTTTCGCAGGTCAGCGCGTTGGGAGTCACTTTCGTCCCGGTCGGCGTACCGGGCATCAGTGCCAGTACGGAGAACAACGCGCAAACCTGACGCGGAGGGGATACTGCTCGGGTGACGCGCAGCGAACCGTTCGTCGGGCGGGCCGGTGCCGTGGCCGACCTGCGCGCGTGGCTCGCGGCGGCGGACGGCGGCACCGGCGCGCTGGTGCTCGTCGGCGGCCCGGCGGGCATCGGCAAGACCCGCCTGGCCGAGACGGTCACCGGCCCGGCCGCGGTCTGGGGCCGGTGCGTCGACGACCCGGGCGCGCCGCCGCTGTGGCCGTGGCGGCGGGTGCTGCGGGCACTGCCCGCGGCGGGCGCGGAGGTGGACCGGTCGCTGGCCGACCTCGACGACCGCGCCGGCGCCGACCTGGTCGCCGCCCGGTTCCGGTTCGTCGCGCTGGCCGCCGACGCGCTGGTCGCGGCGGCCGAGCCGGACGGCCTCGTCGTGGTCCTCGAAGACCTGCACTGGGCCGACGAGGCGTCGCTGCGGCTGCTGCGGCACCTGGCCGGGGAGATCCGCCGGTCGCGGCTCGCCGTGGTCGCGACCTACCGGGACACCGACGCGGCCGGCCCGCTCTTCGAGGCCCTGCCGGAGCTGCTGGGCCGGCCGGGAACGGAAAGCCTGCGGCCGGCGCCGCTGACCGAGCCCGACGTCCGGGCCTACCTCGCCGAGGCCGGCCGGGTGGGCGTCGACGCGCGCGACGCGCTGCGGCGCTCGGGCGGGAACCCGCTCTACCTCAAGGCGGTGGCCCGGTCTTCGGCGACCGGCGGCGGCGAAGCCGAGCTGCGGCACCTCGTCCGCACCACCGTCGCCGGGCTGGACGCCGGGGCGCGGGAGCTGCTGGCGATCGCCTCGGTCCTCGGTGAGGAGGTCGACGCGCACGTCGTCGCCGAGGTGGCCGCGCGGCCGGACGGCGACGTCGTCACGGCGCTCGACCGCGCGGTGCGCGCCGGGGTCCTGCGGCCCGCCGTCGCCGGCTCGCGGCGGTTCGCCCACGCCGTCGTGCGCGACGGGATCTACGCCGACCTCGACCAGGGCGTCCGCGAGGAGCTGCACGCCCGGACGGCGGCCGCGCTGGAGCACCGGGCCGAGCCGGGGGTGGTGGCCGGGCACTGGCTGCGGGCCACGGCGACCCCGGACGCCCTCGCCCGGGCCGCGGAGTGGGCCGAAACAGCGGCGCGGGACGCGACCCGCTCGCTCGCCTTCACCGAAGCCGCCCGGTTCCTCGCCCTGGCACTCGACTGCCGCCGCCGCGCGGGCACCCGCGACGGGCTCGCCGCCCTGCTCGTCGACCTCGCGACCGCGGAGTACCGGGCGGGCCGGTTCGCGCGCAGCTTCGGCCACGCGCGCGAGGCCGCGGAGCTGACGTCCGATCCGGCGCTCGCCGCGGCCGCGGCGCTCGTCGTCCGGGACACCGCCGCGCCCGGCCTGCTGCCGGAGATGGCCGCGCTCACGGCGGCCGCGCTGGCCGCGATCGGCCCCGACGCCGATCCGGCGGTGCGGGCGAAGCTGCTGGCCCAGTCGGCCTCGGTCGCGGCCGACAGCGGGAAGACCGGCGAGGCGGTGAAGACCGCCGACGAAGCCCTGGCCCTCGCGGAGGCCTCGGGTGACCAGGAGGCGCGCCTGGACGCCGTCCGCGCCCGGCTGAAGACCCGCCCGCGCGAGCTGCCGCTGGCCGAACGGCTGCGGTTCGGCGCGCTCGCCGTGTCCCTCGGCGGCCCCGCCCGGCCGCTCGTGGCGCTGTGGGGGCACAAGTGGCGGATCGACGCGGCGTTCGAAGTCGGCACGATCCCGGTCGTCGAGACCGAGCTGACCGCGATCTCCGAGCTCGCGGCGACGACGCGGCTGCCGCTCGTCCGCTGGCACGAGCTGCGGCTGCGCGCGTCGGTGGCCGCCTACCGCGGCGCGTTCGCCGAGAGCCGCGAGCTGAACCGGCTCGCGGGCGAGCTCGCCGGGGCGGAACTGGCCGAGGACCGGTCCACGCTCGCGATGTCCTTCGCCTTCTCCCAGCAGCTGGCGGAGGTGGTCGGCGACCCGGCCGAGCTGCCCGACGGCTACGACGAGCTGCTGGCGATCGCGCCCCCGATCCCGATCACGATCGTCTCCCGGCCGCTCTGCGCCCTGGTCAGCGGCCGCCGCGACCAGGCGCGCGCCGGGTACGACGCCCTGCGCCCGCGCCTGCGTGACCCCGACTTCATCGGGCCCACACCGGGCATCGGCCCGAGCCTGCTGCCGCTGCTGGAGGCGTTCGAGGACCTCGAAACCGCGGAGTGGCTCGCGAACCGGTTGGCCGGCGAGCCGCCGTTCGGCTCGGGCGGGGCGGGCACCTTCTGCAGCGACTGCTCCAGCAGCTGGGCCGGCCGCCTGGCCGCGCTCCTGGGCCGGCACACCGAGGCCATCCCGCTGTTCGAGGCGGCGATCGCCTGGGACGCCCGGCTCGGCGCCCGGCCCTACGTCGTGCACAACCGGGTTCGCCTGGCGGCCGAGCTCGCCGCCTCGGGCGAGCCGGCCCGCGCGGAGCCCCTGGCCCGCCAGGCCGCCGACGAAGCCCGGCGGCTCGGCATGCCCGGCTGGCTCCGGGACGCCACCGCACTGCTCGACCGGGTGCGGACCGAGGCCGACCCGCTGACCGGCCGCGAGCGGGAGATCGTGGGCCTGGTGGCCGGCGCGCTGAGCAACCGCCAGATCGCCCACCGGCTGGTGCTGTCCGAGCGCACGGTGGAAAGCCACGTCCGCAGCGTCCTGGCCAAGCTGGGGCTGGCGAACCGGGCGGAGGTGACGGCGTGGGCGCACCGCCGCGGTCTCACGGTGCCGACCGGGGCCGGGGGCTTCCGGGACTCGTCGTGAGTCTGTGCGGCGCTGTGCGGTCGCTATGAGGTCGCTGTGCATCCGGCTGCACACGCTGCGGATGCGGCGGTGCTGTGGTGATCTGAAGTGGTGGCGATCAAGTTTCCTCGCACCGCACTGACGGCCGCGTCGGCGTTGCTGGTCATGGGGACCGGGCTGGTCCTCGGCACCGGCACGACCGCCGACGACGCCTACGCCGCGGGCGCGCCGATGCCGGTCACCACCGCGGCGCCCACTCCTGTCACCGCCCCGGTCTCCACGTCCGCCGCCTCACCCGCTCCGGCGAAATCCGCCGCCGCTTCCCCGGTCGGGGCGCTGTTCGCGGGCGGGAGCCACTTCTGCACGGCCAGCGTCGTGCATTCCACCGCCGGCGACCTCGTCCTGACCGCCGCGCACTGCGTCCGGAACGGCATGACCTTCGCCCCGGGCTACCACGACGGCGTCGCGCCGTTCGGGACGTGGACGGTGACGTCGGTGGCCGTCGCCGGCGGCTGGACGTCGTCGGCGGACCCGGATCTGGATTTCGCGTTCCTGACCGTCCGGCAGCCCGGCAACCCGGCCTCGCTGGAAAGCCTCACCGGCGCGAACGTGCTCGGCACGAATCGTGGATTCGAGCACCGGATCACCCTCACGGGCTACCCCGACACGACCGATTCCCCGGTCGTCTGCGACGGGAACACCACGCGTTCCGGCACTTATCAGCTGCGCGTGGCGTGCCCCGGTTTTCCGGACGGAACCAGCGGCGGGCCGTGGGTGACCGGCGGCGCGGTGATCGGCGTGATCGGCGGCTACCAGCTCGGCGGCGACACCCCGGACGTTTCCTACAGCGCGTATTTCGACGACGACATCGCGAAGCTGTACGCGTCGGTCACCGGCTAGATCACCGGCTGGATCACCGGCTGAAAACGCGAAACCGGGCCCGTGTCCCTGGCGGAGGACACGAGCCCGGTTCACCTCTCGCGAACCCTCAGCAGGTCACGATGAGCCCGGTGAGCGCCGAGCACGTCTTCGACGCGCTGTCGTTGGCGCTGTTGGGATCCGACGGCGAACTGGCCGTCCGCACGGCGGTCGTGGTGTACGAACCGATGGCGAGCAGGCCGCCGTTCACCGAGAACTTCGGCGTCGCCGAGGCGCCGCTGGCCAGCGAAGCGATGTCGCAGTTCACGGTCCGGGTGGTGCCGACGCGGACGCACCCGGCGCCACTGGCGAAGGAAAGACCGGCCGGATACGTTGCCACGACCCGGATTCCGGACGCGGCCGACGGGCCGTTGTTCGCGACGGTCAGCGTGTAGTCGATGCGCGCGTTCAGCCCGCCGTGCCCGGTCGCGGCGAGCGCGACCTTGACGTCGGCGTTGGTCGCCGGGTTGGCGATCGTGATGACCGGGCCGTCGAAGGTGTCGAAGGAGTAGTTGTCGCCGACGAACTGGTGCTGCAGCGTGAACTGCCCCGGCGCCGCGGTGTCCTTGACGCGCAGGGTCCACACCGTGGTCTTCGTGCCGCCGGCCTCGAGGTCGCCGAACGCGGCGCGGTAACTGCTCCCGGCCTGGAAGCAGCCGACCGCCGTCGTGTTGGTGCAGGACACGACGTCGACGACGTCGGTGATCGGGGTCGGCGAACCGTAAATGGCGCCCTTCGCGAAAGTCACCGTGAAATCGCGGTCGTTGTGAATGGTTTGCGTGACCGTGAATGTCTGTCCCGGCAGCACGGTGGTGGGACTGACTTCGACGGAACTGGTGGGCGTGTCCGCCTGTGCGGCCGGTGCGATGGCGATGAACGCCGTGGCCAGTGCGATCACCGCAGCCAGGATCGTGGTCTGTCGCCAGCTTCTTTGCATAGTCGTCATCTCGCTGTTCCAGTCCGGGGAATGCCGCTCTGACAGATCTTGCGTGGGTCTTTTCGGGCAGCCGACGCTGATCAGTCGTCGCGCTCCCGGAATTCGTTACCGCCATCCGGACGCGTTTCGGCGCCGCCGTCAGGCGGGACGCCAGCGGCCGTTCATCTCACCGGGACGCGGCGGCGGCCCCGGCAGATCCGGGCCTTTCGCCGACAACCCCTCGATGAGCAGCGCGAGGTACCGGTGGCGCAGCTCCGACGTCCGGCCTTCGTCGTCGACGCGGATGGCGGCACAGCACTCGAGGATCATGCCGATGTCTTCGGTGACGGCGTCCGGCCGCAGGCGCCCGGTTTCGTGCGCCCGCTCGACCAGTCGCTTCGTCAGCTCGCCCGCCCGCCGCGCGTCCTGGCCCATCTCGGGGGTCGGGGTGAACGTGCCGGCGAGGTGGACGGTCAGGGAATGCACGTCGAGTTCGACGACCCGGGCGAGGAATCCGGTCAGCGCCGCCCAGCCGTCCCGCTCCTCCGCGGCGGCTTCGGCTTCGCCGATGTACGTGAGGAGTCCGTCGTGGCAGATGCGGCAGAGCAGGGCTTCCTTGCTCGGGTACCGGCGGTAGAGCGCACTGATGCCGACCCCGGCGCGTTCGGCGACCTGGGCGATCGGCGCCTTCGGGTCGGCCAGGAAGACGTGGCGGGCGGCGTCGAGGATCACGAGGTTGTTGCGGGCGGCCTGGCCGCGGCGGCCGGGCAGGGCGGTCTCGGGCGTGGCTGTCTCGCGCATGGGCCGAGATTAGCACTGGAACGGATCGTTCCGGTCTGCTACAGTTCGGAACGAAGCATTCCGTTCCAGCCTGAAGGAGCCAGTCATGACGGTCCCCGCTCTCCGCCCGTTCCGCGTCGAGATCCCGCAGCCCGCCCTCGACGACCTGCAGAACCGCCTGCGCGGGGCGCTGTGGCCGGAGGAGCTGCCCGCGGAGTACGGCGTCACGAACGAGCGGGTCCGCGCGCTGGCCGAGTACTGGCTGGAGAAGTTCGACTGGCGGGCGTTCGAGGCCCGGCTCAACGCGCACCCGCAGTTCGTGACGGAGATCGACGGCGAGACCATCCACTTCCTGCACGTCCGCTCGTCGCGGGAGGACGCGACGCCGCTGGTGCTGACGCACGGCTGGCCGGGTTCGATCGTGGAGTACCTCGACGTGATCGGCCCGCTGACCGAGCCGGCGTCCGCCGACGAACCGGCGTTCCACCTGGTCATCCCGTCGCTGCCGGGCTTCGGCTTCTCCGGCCCGACCCGGTCGGCGGGCTGGGGCACGCAGCGCACGGCGGCGGCGTGGACCGAGCTGATGAGCCGTCTGGGTTACGAGAAGTACGGCGCGGTGGGCAACGACGCGGGATCGATGATCTCGCCGGAGATCGGCCGGCTCGCGCCGGAGAAGGTCATCGGCGTGCACGTCACCCAGCTGTTCGCGTTCCCGTCCGGCGACCCGGCCGAGATGGCGGACCTGAGCGAAGCCGACCAGGCCGCGCTCGCGCACCTGCAGTGGTTCTACGAGAACATGTTCTCCTTCAACACGTTGCACAGCCAGCAGCCGCACACGCTGGCGTTCGCGCTCGCGGACTCGCCGCTGGGCCTGCTGGCGTGGAACGCGCAGCTGTTCGGCGAGCACCTGGACCCGGAGTTCGTCCTGGCGAACGTGGCGCTGTACTGGCTGACCCGCACCGGCGGCTCGTCGATCCGCTTCTACTACGAGGACGCGCACACGACGTCGCACCCGGAGGGCCCGACGACGGTCCCGACGGGCCTGGCGATGTTCGCGGGTGACTTCCAGTCGATCAGGCGGTTCGCCGAGCGCGACCACGCGAACATCGTCAGCTGGAACAGCTACGACGTCGCGGCGAGCTCCGGCGGTCCCCGCGACGCGGCCGGCCACTACGCGGCCCACGAGGCCACGGACGTCCTGGTGGCCGACATCCGCCGGTTCTTCGCCGGCTTGCACCGCGGCTCGTCCTGGCCGGTCCTGGCGGCGGCCCACGAGGCCCTGCGGTCGGCGATCGCGGGCGTGACGGACTGGTCGGCCCCGACGCCGTGCGCGGAGTGGAACGTGACGCAGGTCCTCCAGCACGCGGCGGGCGACCAGCTGGGCTACGCGGCGACGATCACCGGCTCGGGCGGCCCGGACTTCAACCCGTTCGCCCCGTCGGGCGAGCTCCCGGCCCCGGCGGCGGAGTACCTGGAGCCCACCCTGGCGGCATCGGCGGCGGCGTTCGCCACGGTGGCCCTCGACGCGCCGTCGGTCCCGACACCCCTGCCGCAGGGAGCCCTCCCGGCCCCGGTGGCGGTGGGAGCGGCAGCCTTGGACGCGGCGGTCCACGCGTGGGACATCGCGAGGGCGGCGGGCCAGGAGTCCCCGCTGACCCCGGAGCTGGCCGCCCGGTTGCTCCCGGTGGCCCACCAGCTGGCGGAGCCCCTGCGCGGCTTCGCGTACGCCCCGGCCCTGGAGGCGTCGGCCGACGACGACGCGGTGGCGACCTTGCTCCGGTACCTGGGCCGCAACCCGGAGTGGACCGCCTGAGACAGGGACGTGAGTGCCGGGCGCCGCGGCCCCGGCACTCACGCATGCGCGCCCCGAGTACGCCGTAACCCCCTCGATCAGGCCTCTCACCTGCGGTCCTGACTGTCCGCACAGGCCGAGGAACCCACATTCGGCGCCTCCCGCCGGCCCAGTCGCCTCGGTACGGTGGCCGCATGATGCGGAAGGCCGTTGCCGTGCGGCGGGAGGAGATCGTGCGGGCCGCGCTCGCGCAGATTCGCTCCCGGGGCATCTCCGGTGTGCGGGCCGCCGATGTCGCTCACTCCCTCGATGTCAGCACCGCGCTGATCTTCTACCACTTCGGCACCCTCGAAACGCTCGTCATCGAAGCCTTCCGGCAGGCCGCCGAGCACGAACTGACCAAGCTGAACGACGAGCTCGGCAAAAGCGGCCCCGCCGACAAGCGGCTCCGCGCCGTCCTCGCCCTGTACGGGCCCTCGCACCACGACAACTGGCAGCTGTGGATCGAAGCCGGCGCGGCGGCCATGCGGGATGCCGCCCTGCGGGCCGTGCTGCAGCGGCTGGACCTGCGGTGGCGGGACGCCGTCGTGGCGCTGATCGCGGAGGGTGTCGGGGCCGGGACCTTCCGGTGCCCCGATCCGCACGGCGCCGCGTGGCGGCTGACCGCGCTGCTCGACGGGCTCGCCGTCCAGGTCGTCGCCCGGCAGGGCACCGTCACCACCGGGGACTGCGACCGGTGGGTCGAGCAGGCGATGGCGCACGAGCTCGGATGTTGACCGGGGGATCAGGAGGGGCGATGACCGAAACAGCCTTGCTCGAAGTGGCGTGGACCGACCCCGTCACCGGGTGCCGCGGGTACCTGGTGATCGACCGGCTCGTGCGCGGCGTGGCCAGCGGGGGCCTGCGGATGCGCCGCGGCTGCTCGCTGTTCGAGGTCCGCGGCCTGGCCAGGGGCATGACGCTCAAAGAAGGCCTCAACTACGACCCCGACGGCCGGTACGTCCCCCTCGGCGGCGCCAAGGGCGGCATCGACTTCGACCCCTACGACGAGCGCGCCCGCGACGTCGTCGCCCGGTACCTGCACGCCATGCGGCCGCTCATCGAGCAGTACTGGACCATGGGCGAGGACCTGGGCCTGCGGCGGGACGTCATCGACGGCGTCATCGCCGAAATCGGCCTGCTCAGCCCGGTGCAGGCGATCTACCCGCTGCTCGAAGACCGCGACGCGGCGACCGCCCGGCTGGCGGAGGCCTTCCGCATCGAGGTCGGCGGGCTGGGGCTCGACGAGCTCGTCGGCGGCCTCGGCGTCGCGCAGGCCACGCTCACCGGGCTCGAGATGCTCGGCCTCCACAACCAGCCGAACCGCGTCGTGCTGCAGGGCTTCGGCGCGATGGGCGGGGCCACCGCCCGCTTCCTCGCCGACGCCGGGCTGCGCGTGGTCGGCGTCTCGGACGTCCGCGGGGTCGTCGCCAACCCGGCCGGGCTCGACGTCGAAAACCTGCTCCGGCACCGAGACCGCTTCGGCGGCATCGACCGCGACAACCTCAAGCCCGGCGACGAGCTCCTGCCGCCGGAAGCCTGGCTGGACGTGCCGGCCGAGGTGCTGGTGCCCGCGGCGATCTCCTACTGCGTCGACGCCGACAACCAGGCCAAGATCGGCGCGAAGCTCATCGTCGAGGCCGCGAACCTGCCGGTCACGCCGGACGCCGAAGAACTCCTCGACGCCCGCGGCATCCGCGTGGTGCCGGACTTCGTCGCCAACTCGGCGACCAACTCCTGGTGGTGGTGGACGCTGTTCGGCGACGTCGGCGCGGACGCCGAGGAAGCCTTCGGCAAGGTCCGCACCCGGATGCGCGCGCTGGTGACGAGCATGTTCGAGGTCGCCACCCTGGACGGCCTGAGCCTGCGCGCCGCCGCGCTGCGGCTGTCGGAGAAGAACCTCGAGGCCATCCAAGCCCGCTTCGGCTGAGGGCTGAGCGGTCGAGGACCGGGGGAACGAATCCGCCCCGCAAGTAGTTGAGCGTTGTATGAAACTCGGCATCTACAGCTTCGGCGACCGCGCGCCGGACCCGCACACCGGCGAACAGCCCACCGTCGCGCAGACGCTGGCCAACACCCTCGAGCGGATCAAGCTGGCCGACGAGCTGGGCCTCGGGTTCTACGGCCTCGGCGAGCACCACCTCGACCAGTACGCGATCTCCAACCCGGGCACCGTGCTGGCCGCCGCCGCGAGCGTCACCGACCAGATCACCTTGAGCTCCGCCGTGACCGTGCTGAGCACCGAGGACCCGGTCCGCGTCTACCAGCAGTTCACCACGCTCGACCAGCTGAGCCACGGCCGCGCCGAGCTGCTCGCCGGGCGCGGGTCGTTCACCGAGTCGTTCCCGCTGTTCGGCAACGACCTCGGCGACTACGACGAGCTCTTCGACGAGAAGCTCGCCCTGCTCCTGCGCATCGACCGCGAAGATCCGCTCACCTGGTCCGGCCGGTTCCGCCCGCCGCTGGAGAACGCGCGGATCCTGCCCCGGCCGTACGGAAAGCGCCTGCGCATCTCGATCGGCACCGGTGGCAACCCCGAGTCGTCGATCCGCGCCGGGCTGCTCGGCCTGCCGGTGGTGTACGCGGTGATCGGCGGGCAGCCCGAGCGCTTCGCCCCGCTGGTCGACCTCTACCGCCAGGCCGGCGAGGCCGGCGAACAGGACCCCGCGGACCTGCACGTCACCATGAGCGCGATCGGCTTCATCGCCGAGAAGTCCCAGGACGCCAAGGAAACGTTCTACCCGTACTGGCTGGAGACGATGAAGTACGGCGCCCGCGCCCGCGGCTGGGCGATCCCGACCCGTGCCGAGTACGACGAGTACACCCGCGACGCGCAGGCGCTGTTCGTCGGCAGCCCCCAGGAGATCGCCGAGCGCCTGATCGCGGTCGGCAAGCTCACCGGTGCGGACCGGTACGCCATGCAGATGGACTGGTCCGGCGTCCCGCACGCCGAGGTCATGCGGGCCATCGAACTCCTCGGCACCGAGGTGCTTCCGCTGGTGGAAAAGGAGTTCTAGACGTCGTTCGCGGCGATGTAGCCGAACGTCATCGCGGGGCCGATCGTCGACCCCGCGCCGGCGTAGCTGTGGCCCATCACCGCCGCGCTGGCGTTGCCGGCCGCGTACAGGCCGCGGATCACCGAGCCGTCCGGGCGCAGCACCCGCGCCCGGGCGTCCGTGCGCATGCCACCCTTCGTGCCGAGGTCCCCGGGAACCAGCCGCAGCGCGTAGTACGGCGCCGCCCACAACGGCGCCAGGCAGGAGTTCGGCGTCACCGAGGGATCCGTGTAGTAGTGGTCGTACGCGCTCGCGCCGCGCCGGAATTCGGGGTCGGCGCCGGACCGGGCGAAGCCGTTGAAGCGGTCCACAGTGGATTTCAACGCGGCCGGCGGCACGCCGATCTGCGCGCCGAGCTCCTGGACGGTCGACGCCTTGAAGACCGCGCCCGCGGCGTACCAGGCGTCCGGGAACGGCAGCAGCGGCGCGATGTCGCGGAACAGGTACCGGTTGCGGTAGTTCTGGTCGACGATCAGCCACGCCGGGATGTCCGGCGCCGACGGGTTCTTGTCGTACATCGTGTGCACGACGTCGCTGTAGGGCGCGGCCTCGTTGACGAACCGCTGCCCGGCCTGGTTCACGATCAGCCCGCCGGGGAGAGTCCGTTCGGCCAGGCAGAAGTACGGGTCGCCCGGCGTCGGGATGGCCGGGCCCCACCAGGCGTCCTCCATCAGGTCGAGGGCGGCGCCGGCGCGCTGCCCGGCGCGGTGTCCGTCGCCGGTGTTCTCCTTCGCGCCGACCGTCCAGTCGGTGCCGATCGGCTGCCGCTGGTACTGCGCGCGCATCGCCGCGTTGTGCTCGAACCCGCCGGAGCCGACGATCACACCGCGCCGCGCCCGCACCAGCCCCTGCGGCGTCACGACACCGGTGACGGCGCCGCCTTCGACGTTCAGGTCGACGAGCGGGGTGTTGAGCAACACCGGGACGTTCGCGCGCTGGAGGCCGACGCGCAGGCCGGCGGCGAGCGACTGCCCCATGGTGAGCGGCTTCTGCCCGGCCAGTGCGGCGGCCGTGCCGCGGGCGAGGCACTCGGCGGCGACCGCGGCCCCCTTGGCGTTCACCAAGGCGAGGTTCAGCCACTTGTAGTCCGCGCTGAAGACGACGAGCCCGGGTGGCGTGGCGAGGTAGGGCGGGTTCAGGTTGGCCAGCTCGGCCCCCAGCAGGTGCCCGTCGAACTGGTCCGGCTCGATCGACCGGCCGTTCGGCAGCCCGCCCGGCAGCTCCGGGTAGTAGTCGCTGTAGCCCTCCATGAAGCGGAACCGCAGCGGGCTGTTCGCCAAGACGAAGGCGATCATCGCCGGGCCGTTGCGCAGGAAGGCTTCCTGCCGCGCGGCCGGGACATCCGGGCCGACGACGGCGGCGAGGTACTGCGCGGCCTTCGCGGGCGTGTCCGGCACCCCGGCGGCGAGCAGGACCGGGTTGTTGGGGATCCAGATGCCGGCGCCGGACCGGGCCGCGGAGCCGCCGAACGTCGGCGCCTTCTCGAGCACGACGACGCTCAGCCCGCGTTTGGCGGCGGTCAGCGCCGCGGTCATGCCCGCCGCCCCGGAGCCGACCACGACGACGTCGTACTCCGCCGACGGCGCCGCGGCGGCCGGGGTGGCCAGCCCCGCCGTCACGACGAGGCCTGCGCCCGCGGCCGTACCGCGGAGGAGCTGGCGGCGGGTCAGGTCGGCATCCATGGCGACTCCTCGCTCGCGGGAACGGCGAGGGCCATGATTTCCGGCGCGCGGCAGAACTGGAACAGGTTCTACCCGAGTGGAGCAGTCGCGACGGGCGCCGCTCGGCCGATGGCGCCAAGGGGAACCGGCATTCGGCCCAGGTGCACAGGAGGCCGAGCCACGCCCCCGGCCCACCGGATCCGCCGCCGGGAGCGCGGGCGCCTCGCGGCGGCCGGCCGCCCGCTCAGGCGACCCAGGTCACCGGCCCCTCGCGGCGCCCGGCCGCCGACTCACGCCCCAAATCACCGCACCTCGCGGCGCCCGGCCGCCGACTCAGGCCCCCAGGTCACCGGCACCTCCTCGGGGCCGCGCACCGACAGCGGCGGCCGCCAGGTGATCGTCTCCGCCGGGACCGCCAGTTCCAGGCCGGGCAGCCGGTCCCCCAGCGCCCGCAGTGCGATCTCCCCCTCCAGCCGGGCCAGCGCCGCACCGAGGCAGAAGTGGATGCCGTGCCCGAAGCCGAGCTGCGGGGCGCCCTTCCGGCGGATGTCGAACTCGGTCGCCGCCGGGAACACGTTCTCGTCCCGGTTCACCGCCCCGACGTGGGCCAGGACCGCCTCGCCGCGCCGCACCAGCACCCCGCCCAGCGCCACGTCCTCCAGCGCCACGCGCAGCAGGGAGGAGTCCACCGGGCCGTGCCAGCACAGCAGGACGACCCCGCACGAGAAGTCTCCCGGCTCGATCAGGCGCGGCGCGCCGGGTACAGCAGGTTGCGGGACGTCGTCGTAGCGCGTCACCAGCCAGCCTTCGTGGCCACTCGGGAACGCGATCCGGACGCCGGGATCCGCCCGGACGGCCGCACGATCGGAGCCAATCGTGATCCATTGTGGACAGTGCCGGCCGAGGGAAAAGTTGACGGCACACTCAACTTGTGACTAAGTTGAGGAAGTTCTCAATTTATTCGAGAAGGAGGTTCCCTTGCCGAAAGTGCTCGCCGTCCTGGGCGTCGGTCCCGGGCTCGGCCTGTCGATCGCCCACCGCTTCGGCCGCGAAGGCTTCACGACGGCGCTGGTTTCCCGCACCGACGCCCGGCACGCGTCGTACCGCGCGTCCCTGGCCGGGATCGATGCCCGCACCTACACGGCCGACGTGACCGACGAAGCCCAGCTCCGCGACGTGCTCGTCCGCATCACCGCCGACGCCGGCGAGATCGACACGGTGTACTTCGGGCCGGCCGACGCCACGTCCGGGCCGGGCATCACGCCGCTCCCCGAAGCCGGCGCGGGCACCCTCCGCGCGTCGTTCGACGCCGCCGTGGTCCCGGCGGCGAACCTCGTCGAAGCGGTGCTCCCGGGCCTGCTGGCGCGCGGTTCGGGTTCGCTGCTCTTCGCCGGCGGCCTGAGCGGCAAGTACCCGATGCCGATGCTCGGCAGCCTCGCCCCGGCGTCGGCGGCACTGCGGATGTACGTGCTCACGCTGCACGCGGCCCTGCGGGAGAAGGGCGTCCACGCCGGACTCCTGGCCATCGGCGGCCTCATCGAGCGCGGCGACATCCACCGCGTGTTCACCTCGCAGGACCACGGCTTCACCGTGGGCACGCTCGATCCGGACGACATCGCCGAGAAGGCGTGGGAGCTCCGCACGGAGCGGGAAGCCGAAGCGGAGTTCAACGCGATGGCGGCGGTCTAGGCGAGGTAGGCGAGTTCCGGGTGCGCGGCGACGTAGGCGTCGAGCAGCCGCCGGGCGACCGGCACCGAGGCGACCAGCGGGTGCAGCGCGAACGCCCGCAGCGCCGCCGCCCGGGAACCCGTCGTCGCCGCCTCGATCGTCGCCCGCTCGACCGCCTTGACCGTCGTCACCAGGCCCAGCGCGTGGTCCGCCAGCGGCGCCACGCCGAGCGGGCGGGCGCCGTCCGCGCCGACCGCGCACGGGACTTCGACGATCGCGTCACCCGGCACGCCCGGAAGTGCGGAACCGTTGCGGACGTTGAGGATCAGCGTCGTGCGTTCGCCGTGCGCGAGGGCGCGCATCAAGGCCAGTGCGACCTTCTCGTAGCCGCCGCCCTCGAGGTCGTCACGCTCCCCTTCGCGCGTCTCGGCCATGTACGTCGCTTCACGCTCGAGGCGCGTGCGTTCCCACGACGCCAGCGAAGGTTCCGCGTAGAAACCGCGTTGCTGCTCCAGGAGGAACGCCCCGCGCGACTCCGCGCCGGCGGCCTCGCGGGCGAAGTAGTAATAGTGCAGGTACTCGTTGGGCACCGCGCCCAGCGTGCGCAGCCAGTCCGCGCCGAAGAGCTTGCCCTCCTCGAACGACTCGCACGCGGCGGTGTCGGCGAGCAGCCGCGGCAGGACGTCCTCGCCGCCGACGCGGACCGAGCGGAGCCAGCCGAGGTGGTTGAGCCCCGCGTAGTCGAACCGTGCCGCCGCCGCGTCGATCCCCAGGGCCCGGGCGACGCGGCGGCACAGCCCGGCCGGGGAATCGCAGATGCCGATCACCCGGCCGCCGAGGTGCGCGGCCATCGCTTCGGTGACCATCCCGGCGGGGTTGGTGAAGTTGATGACCCACGCACGCGGCGCCAGCTCACCGATCAGCCGCGCGAGGGCGACCGCGACCGGGACCGTCCGCAGCCCGTAGGCGATCCCGCCCGCGCCGGCCGTTTCCTGCCCCAGCACGCCTTCCGCGTGCGCGACCTGCTCGTCCAGCCGGCGGCCGCGCAGGCCGCCGACGCGGATGGCCGAAAACACGAAGTCCACATCGGACACCGCGGCGGCCAGGTCGGTGGTGGTGCGCACCCGCGGCGCGTTCGCCGCGCCGCCGGCCTGCTCGGCCAGGACCCGTTCGATCGCCGCGAGGCGACCGGCGTCGACGTCGTGCAGGACGAGCTCGGTGACTTCGCCGCCGGCCAGCAGTGCCCCGTGCACCAGCGGCACGCGGAAACCGCCGCCGCCGAGGATCGCCAGCCTCATCGCAAGGCACTTTGCTCGATCGGAGGACACATCAGGTGTTCCGGGGGTCCGGGTGGCGGAGCCCCCGGCCCGGAGCGAAGCTCCGGATGACAGCCGGGCCGCATCCGGCGACCATAGCAGCCGGGAGCACGCAATCCGCGGCTCGACCGGCCGGCCTCTTGCGAATCTCGCGCCGCTGACGCAGGCTCGGGCCACCGTTGCGTGATCCGTGGAGGCGCCCGTGCCGGCTGAGCCCGCACCCGAAATCGATGTCTTCCTGTCCGGCCTGCTGTTCTTCGACCTGGTCTTCACCGGGCTCGAACACCCGCCGGCCCCGGGCACCGAGGTGTGGACGGGCGGCATGGGCTCGGGACCGGGCGGGATCGCGAACTTCGCGGTCGCGCTGAGCCGCCTCGGCCTGCGCACGTCCTTGGCGGCGGCGTTCGGCACCGACGTCTACGGGCGCTACTGCTGGGACGTGCTGGCCCGCCAGGAGCACATCGACCTGTCACGGTCGCGGCGGTTCCCGGAGTGGCACTCGCCGGTGACGGTCTCGCTGGCTTACGCGGGCGACCGCGCGATGGTCACCCACGGCCACCCGCCACCCGTCCCGGTCGCGGAACTCGCCGGTTCGCCGCCGTCGAGCCGGGCGACGGTGGCGCACATCGGCCTCGACACGGCCGAGTGGGTCCACACCGCACACCAGTCGGGCAGCCTCGTGTTCGCCGACGTCGGCTGGGACCCGTCCGAGGCCTGGTCGCCGGCGCTGCTGGAGCAGCTGGCGTGCTGCCACGCCTTCCTGCCGAACGAAGTCGAAGCCCTGCGCTACACCCGCACGGACACCGCCGAAGCGGCGCTGGCCAGGCTGGCGGACCTGGTCCCGATCGCGGTGATCACCCGCGGCGGCGAGGGCGTGCTGGCGGTGGACGGGACGACCGGCGAGACGGCGGCGGTCCCGGCGCTCCCGGTCGACGTGCTGGACGCCACGGGTGCGGGCGACGTGTTCGGCGCCGGTTTCGTGGCCGCGACGCTGACGGGCTGGCCCCTGGTGGAGCGCCTCCGGTTCGCGTGCCTGACGGCGAGCCTGTCGGTGCAGCACTTCGGCGGCGCGCTGGCGGCCCCGGGCTGGCACGAGATCGCCCAGTGGCACGCGCGGACCCGCAGCCCGGAGTACGCGTTCCTGGACGAAGTGCTGCCGTCGGAGACGGTGGCGGGGATCCGCCGCGGCCCGGTGACCCTCGGCTTCGGCGACGACGGCTGGCGCTGACCGGGGACCGCGATCTCCGTCGGTCCCCGGTCAGCGCGGCCTCACCCCACCGACACCCGCAGGATCTTGTTGTGGCTGTTGTGCGGCGTGCTGTCCTTGTCACCGTCCACACTGGTCGCCAGCCACAGCTGCCCGTCCGGAGCGGGCTCGACCGTGCGGAGCCGCCCGTACGTGCCGTTGAAGAACGTCCGGAAGTTCGTCAGCGAGCTGCCGCTGATCACCGCGCGGTAGAGCCGCGCCCCGCGCTGGCAGGCCACGTAAAGCGCGTCACGGATGATCGTGATGCCGCTGCACGAGCCCTGCGCCACCGGGTACGTCTTCTTCGGCGCGATGAACCCGTCGCACGAACCCGACGTCCCCTCGCAGGAGGGCCAGCCGTAGTTGCCGCCCTTCACGATCAGGTTCGTCTCGTCCATGATGCTGTTGCCGAACTCCTGCTCCCACAGCCTGCCCTGCGAGTCGAACGCCAGGCCCTGGACGTTCCGGTGGCCGTAGCTCCACACCGCGTTGTGGAACGGGTTGTCCGCCGGGATCGTGCCGTCCGGGTTGATCCGCAGTACCTTTCCGTTGGGGCTGCTGGTGTTCGGGGCGTTGCTGCTGTTCTGCGCGTCACCCGTGCCCGCGAACAGGTACCGGCCGTCCGGGCTGAACCGCAGCCGGCCACCGTTGTGGAACTTGTTGCGCGCGATGCCGGTCAGCAGGATCTGCTCGGTGCTCGTGGTCAGCGAGTCGGCGGCCGGGTCGTACTTGATCCGCACGATCCGGTTGTCGTTCGGCGAAGTGTGCATGATGTACAGCCAGTGGTCGGACGCGAACGACACCGGGTTGATCTCCAGCCCGGTCAGCCCGCCTTCGCCGTCGGTGCTCTGGACGTTCGGCACGGTTCCGATCGTCTTCTTGGCGCCGGTCTTCGGGTCGAGGTGGACGATGGCGTGCGCGTCGCGCTGGTTGTAGAGGATCGTGCCGTCCGGCAGGGTCACCAGGCCCCACACGACGTCGTCGTCGGTGCCGACCTGCGTGGCGCCGCAGACACCCTGCGACGGCGTGCAGTTCGAGCCACCGGTGGTGGTGACGTCCAGGACCGGCGTGCTCGGCTCGCTGAGGTTGCCGTTCCCGTCGAAAGCCCGCACCTGCAGGTGGTACGCCGTGTTCGGGGTCAGGCCGCCGAGCGTGGTGCTCGCCGTGTCCGACGTCCCGATCTGCGTGCCGCCGTCGTAGATCCGGTAGCCGACGACGCCGGCTTCGTCGGTCGACGCCGTCCACGCGAGGCCGATCGACGTGCTGTCGACCGCGGTCGTGTGCAGGTTCGACGGCGCCGACGGCGGCGTGTGGTCGTCGGACGGCGGCGTCTTCACCTGCAGCGTCCCGCTGGCCTGCGAGACGTTCCCGGCCGCGTCCCGGGCGTTGACGTAGAAGCCGTAGCTGCCGTTCGGGCCGAGGTTGCCGCAGGTCGCCGTCAGCGCGCCGGTCGTGCTGGCGCAGAGCTGGCCGTCGCGGTAGACGTCGTAGCCCGTGACGCCGACGTCGTCGGTGGCCGCGGTCCACTCGATCGTGGCGCTGATGGGCGTGACCCCGGCGAGCGTCGGCGTGCCGGGCGGCGACGGCGGCCGGACGTCGCCGGCCGAGCCGTAGACGCCGAATTCCTGCAGCGAGTAGCCCTTCGACGCGTCGGTGCGGCAGCGTTTGGTGCCGTAGACCCGGACGTACCGGCCGGTGCCGTCGAGCGAGGTCAGGTCCTCGACGCCGCCCTTGCCCGCGTCCGTCGAGTAGATCTTCGTCCAGGTGACGTGGTCGGCCGAGGTGTCGATTTCGTAGGCGGTGGCACAGGAAGCGTCCCACTGCAGCCGGACGCGGCTGACGTGCACCGCCGCGCCGAGGTCGACGTACATCCACTGTGGATCGACGCCCGCCGCGCTGGCCCAGCGGGTCGCGCTGTCGCCGTCGACCGCGTTCGCCGCCGGGCAGCAGCCACCCGACGACGACGCCGTCACCGGCTTACCTTGGGAGAGCAAGGGATCCGCGGCCGCCGCCGGGGTGATCGCCGCGGCGGCGAGCGCGAGCGCGATCGCCCCCGCCCGAATCAGTCGACTCATACCGTCCTCCATGGCTGATGACGACGGCGGAGTGCGAATCGACCCTACGAGCGCGCCGGACCGGTGGTCAACTGGCGTCCCGGTCAACGGGCAGCACCCGTCCGAGGAACCCCCGGATGTACCCGGCGATGGCGTCCAAGTGCGTCTCGAGCGCGAAATGCCCGGAATCGAGCAGGTGGATTTCGGCGTCGGGCAGGTCGCGGGCGTACGCGCGGGCGCCGTCGGCGACGAAGATTTCGTCGTTGCCGCCCCAGACCGCGAGCAGCGGGACCCGGCTGGTCCGGAAGTACTCGTGGAACTTCGGGTACCAGCCGATGTTGTGGTGGTAGTCGGCGAGCAGCGCCTGCTGGATCGCCGCGGCGCCGGGGCGGTCCAGCAGCGCCTGGTCGTGGATCCAGACGTCCGGGCTGACCAGCGACGGGTCGGGCACGCCGTCGAGGTACTGCGCCCGGGTGGCCTCGAGGGTGACCATGCCGCGCAGGTCGTCCTCGGACAGCGTGCCGGCGGCGAGCTTCTGCGGCAGCCCGGCGCCCAGACCGTCGACGTAGGCGTTGCCGTTCTGCGTGACGATCGCGGTCACCCGATCGGGGTGCGCGGCCGCGATCCGGAGGCCCACCGGGGCACCGAAGTCCTGGATGTAGAGCGCGAAGCGGCCGAGGCCGATCTGGTCGAGCAGGCCGAGCGTGAGTTCGGCGAGCGCGTCGAAGGTGTAGGTGAAGTCGCTGGTGGGCGGCGCATCGGACGCGCCCGCGCCGAGGTAGTCCGGCGCGATGACGTGGTAGCGGTCGGCCAGCGCCGGGATGAGGTGCCGGAACATGTGCGAGCTCGTCGGGAAGCCGTGCAGCAGCACGATCGTGGGCGCCCCGGCGGGGCCGGCCTCCCGGTAGAACAGCCGGTGCCCGGCGACGGTGGCGTAGCGGTGGCGAACGGTGACCACAGCGGTCTCCTCTCATGGTTATTTTTTTATTTATCCATGAGATGGCGTAGGCTGTCAACGGTCGGGGACACTTCGTGAACGGACTTCGGGAGGCGGACATGGTCACGGCGGCACCGGGCGAGGACCGCTCGCCGGCACTGGCACTGGTCAACACCCGGCGGCTGACCGCCGCCGGCCCGGTCGACGACCTCGCCTCCCCCGGCGCGGCCACGGACTGGCTGCGGCAGCACGGACTCGCGGCGGCCGTCTCCGGCACGGACGAGCTGGGCCGCCTGACGGACCTGCGCGCCGCGGTCCGCGAACTGCTGGCCGCGCTCGCGGACGGCCGCGCACCGGACGCCACCGCCGTGGAGACGGTGAACGCGGCCGCCCGCGCCGACGCGGCCGCGCCCCGGCTCACCTGGCGGGACGGGCCGGTGCGTGAATGGCACAGCACCCGGCCGGGCAGCGCCGACGCGGCGGTGGCGGCCTTGGCGCGGGACGCGATCGAGGTGGTCGGCGGCGAGCTGGGGCCGCTGGTGCGCCCGTGCGAGGCCCACGGCTGCATCCGGTACTACGTCCGCGAGCACGCCCGCCGCCGCTGGTGTTCGACAACCTGCGGCGACCGGGTACGGGCGGCCCGGCATCACCGGTTGGTGGTCGAACAGCGCGAGGGGTCCCGGTGAACCTGCGCCCGGCGCACCACCCCTAGTCGACCAACGCTCCGCAGCTGACGTTGACCGTTGCCGCCGTCATCGATGCCGCTCGGTCCGATGCCACGAAGGCCGCTACCGCGCCCACGTCGGCCAGCGTCGCCGCGCGGCCCACCATCGTCTTGGCCACGATGCTCTCCTCGATGGCGTCGCGGCCCGGGAAACCCGCCGGGAGCGTCTCCGGGATGCCGCCCGTCCGGAGCGTCACCGTGCGGATCCCGTGCGGGCCCAGCTCGGCCGCGAGCTGGCGGCGCATCGCCTCGAGCGCGTGGAACGCCACCTGCAGCCCGCCGACCGCGAACTCGCGCACCGGCTCAGCCGCGCCCCCGAAGAACAGGATCGCCCCGGACCTGCGCGCGATCATGTGCCGGGCCGCCGCGCGGGCGGTCAGGAACTGGGTGCGCACTGCCGTCACCACCGGGCGTTCGTAGTCCGCGAGCGCCATGTCCACCAGCGGCGTGCCCTGGACGTCGCCGTGGGCGATGAGGTTGACCGAGACGTCGATCCCGCCCTCGGCCGCCACCGCCGCGGCGTGCTCGTCCACCGCTCGCTCGTCGAGGGCGTCGACCGCCGCCGTCTCGGCCTGGCCGCCGGCCGCGCGGATGCGGTCGGCCACCTCGTCGAGCCGGGCCCTGGTCCGGCCGGCGAGGAACACTCGCGCGCCTTCCTCGGCGAAAGCGGTGGCGACGGCCGTGCCGATCCGGCCGGCGCCGCCGTAGACGATCGCGTTCTTGCCGGCGAGCAATGTCATGAAGTCCTCCCATGTCCGGTCACCCGTGCGTCGAACGGCCGGACCCGGAATCGACACTCAGGGCCGCGGGACTCCCACCGGGTTCGGCATGGTGACCAGCCCGCGGTCGATCACCGCCCGGCTCAGCGGCACCGCCAGCGCCAGCAGCCGCTCGACGTCGGCGCCCAGCGCCGCCACCGGCGCCGCCGCCAGCCGGTCCGTGTCGTCCTCGATCCCGCGGCGCAGGTCACGGCCCGCGTCGGTCAGGACGCCGTCGTCGTCGAGGAGCCCGCGGGCCCGCAGCCGGTCCACCGCCGCGTCCCACTGCGCGTCCGACCAGCCGCGATGGGGCTGGATGTCCGCGCGGGCGATCACTCCGTCACCGATGTGGGTGAGGGTCGTCTCCAAGCCGCTCAGCCCCGCGTGGACCGCCGCCAGGACGTGGCCGTCGCCGCGGTGTTCGCGCAGGATCGTCGCCGCCAGCCACAGCCGGGACAGCGGATCCGCCGGCTTCGGCACGCCCGCCCACGCCGCCGCGAGCGGGCGGCCGCCGAACTCGCACGCGTCCACTGCCCGCCAGAGCAGCGCGCTCAGCTCCGGGACGTCGTCCGCGACCGAGCGCAACGCCGACGCCACCGCCTCCATCCGGGACGCGACGACGGCCTCGGGCGAGGCGAACGACCACGCGTCGGGCAACGCCCGGGCCACCATCGCCGGCGCGAAGCCGAACAACATCGCCGTCGCCGGTTCGGGGCCGATCGGGCCCAGGGGCGCCAGCCGCCCCGCGAAGTACCCCATCCAGTAGCCGCGCAAGCCGGCCGCCTTCGCCGCTTCGGCCGTCTGGGGCGCGAAGTAGACGACGGCGTGCAACGGTTCCACGGCCGCCCAGAGGCGACGAGCTGTCATGGGCCCTCCTCACGGGGTCAGCCGGTGCAGGTCGCGCGGGAACAGCGTGACCTCCCGGACGTTCGCGACGCCGAGCAGCCGCGCGGTCCAGCGTTCCAGACCGATGGCGAAGCCGCCGTGGGGCGGCATGCCGTGCGCGAACGCCTGCAGGTAGCCGGCGTAGTCCGGCGCGGCGTCCCCCAGGACCGCGAGGTAGTCGGCGTACCGGTGGAGGCGCTGGCCGCCGGTCACCAGCTCGACACCGCGGAAGAGCAGGTCGAAGCTGTTCGAGTAGCCGGGCCGCGTGGGGTCCGGGTGGGTGTAGAACGGGCGTTTCGCCATCGGGTAGCCGGTCACGAACAGGAAGTCCGACCCGTGCTCGCGCCGCGCCCACTCCGACAGCACCCGCTCGTGCGCGGGCGCGAGGTCCGGCTCGTCCGGGTCCGCCGCCACGAGGGTCAACGCGTCCGCGAAGTGGATCTCCGGGATTTCGGCGGGCACGGTGACCAGCGCCGGGTCCGCCATCCCGGCGAGGACTTGGCGCAGCACGGCCATGACGTCGCGGTGGTCCCGGATGAACCCCAGTTCGACGTCGAGGCTGGTGTACTGCGCGAGGTGCCGGGCGGTGTCGTGCGGCTCGGCGCGGAAGACCGGGCCGACCTCGTAGACGCGTTCGAAGACGCCGACGAGCGCCTGCTTGAACAACTGCGGCGACTGCGCGAGGTAGGCCCGGCGGCCGAAGTAGTCGATGCCGAAGACGTTCGCGCCGGATTCGGTCGCTGACGCCACGATCTTCGGCGTGTGCACCTCGGTGAAGCCGAGTGCGTCCAAAGTGGACCGGAAGCCGCGGACGGCCGCCGCGGCAATGGCGAAGCGTTCCTTCAGCGCAGGATGGCGCAGGGCGACGGGGGCGTGGTCGAGAATCGTCGGCAGCGACGCCGTGACGGCGGGCCGGTAGAGGTCGAACGGCGGTTTCACCGCCTCCGCCAGCGTCTCCACCACGGGCTCGGTCAGCCGGAAGGCGGCCTCATCGCGGCCCGGTGACGGGGGCCGGCCGGCGGGGCATGGGGCGCGGGCGCCGTTCCTCCCCGCACTCCGGAGGGTCTTCGCCGCCGGGCACGGGACCGCCTTCCCAGCTGCCGGCGGCTCTCTGGACCCGTGCGGTCCCGGGACTACTCGTCTCCATCAGCGCGTTGCCGATCACGGTAACGGCCGAGCCGGGAAGACGCTTCCGATTTTCACCCCCAGGCGACCGGCAGCTCCCGGACCCCGTACACGAGCGTGTTGTGCTTGTACTCCAGCTCCTCCCGCGGCACCGCCGGCCGCAGGTCGGGCACCCGGCGGAACAACCCGGTCAACGCTTCCTGCAGCTCCACCCGCGCCAGCTGCTGCCCGACGCACTGGTGCGCCCCGAACCCGAACGCCACGTGCGTCCGCGGCGACTCACGGTCGAAGTCGAGCTCGTCCGCGTCCGGGAACACCGACTCGTCGCGGTTGGCCGAGTTCAGCGCGGCCACGAGCCACTCGCCCGCCCGAACCGACCGGGAGCCGACCTGGACGTCCGAAGTCGCGTACCGCAGCACACCCCACTGCACCACCGACAGGTACCGCAGCAGTTCCTCCACCGCCCGCTCCGGTGCGGCGAGCACCGCCTCGCGCTGTTCCGGGTGTTCCAGCAGCACCAACGTGCTCAACGCGATCATGTTGGCCGTCGTCTCGTGGCCGGCCACCAGGAGGCTGAGCCCGAGCACGACCAGCTCCTCCATCGTCAGCGGGTCGCCGGCACCGGCGACCGAAAGCCTGCTGAACAGATCGTCCTGCGGATTCCGCTGCTTCGCGGTGAACAACTCGGCCAAATAGCCGGAAAGCGCGTCGTACGCCTGCTCGCCTTCCTCCCGCGTCGCGTCGGTGCTGACGAGCGTCGTGCTCTGCCGCTGGAAGTGGGCGCGGTCGGCGTACGGGACGCCGAGCAGCTCGCAGATCACCAGCGACGGGATCGGCAACGCGAAGTCCTGCACCAGATCCGCGCGGCCCGGCTTGACGAGCATCGCGTCGAGGTGGCTCTCCACCAGCTCCTTGACGTACCCGCGCAGCGCCTCCACGCGCCGCACCGTGAACTCCGCGATCACCTTCTTCCGCAGCCGCGAATGGGCCGCGCCGTCGAGCTGGATGATCGAACCCGGGCTCACTTCGAAGTCGAGGTCGGCGTTCGGGTTCGCGTGCACCGAAGACGCGCCGCGCGAGCTCATCGTGCGGTCGGCGAGCACCGCGCGGACGTCGGCGTAGCGCGTCACCAGCCAGGCGTCCATGCCCGCCGGGCACCGCACCTTCGACGTGGGCGCGGTTTCCCGGAGGGTGGCGTAGTTCCCGGGCGGGTCGAACGGGCAGCCGGCGGGCCGGGTCGTCGGGAGGGCCGGGGTTGCGGGTGCGGCCGTCACGGCGGATCACCTCTCTCTTCCGGTGGTCTGTTCTTTCCACCATGGAGAGGACCGCGGCCGCCGTGGGGCGGCCGCCCCACTTGCGACCCGGATGGCCTAGCGAGCGCCGTACGCGCCGCCGTTCACGTGCACGACCTGGCCCGTGAGGTGCGCGGCTCCCGGATCGGCCAGGAACCGCACGGTGTCCGCGATTTCTTCCGGACGGCCGGCCCGCTGGTTGAACGCCACGGAGATCCGCGAGCTCAGCCATTCGTCGGTCAGCGTGCCGTGGAAGAACTCCGTGTCGAGGACGACACCCGGCGCCACGACGTTGGCCGTTCCCCCGGCCCCCAGTTGCCGCGCCAGGTCGGTGTTCCACGCCTCGATCGCCGCCTTCGCCGCGCCGTACGAGCCTGAGCCCTGTTTCGCCGCGATGGAACCGAGAGTCACAACGCGCACGTTGTCCGCGAAGCGCGGCTTCAGCGCCGCGGTGACGAGCACGGCGGAGAGGACGTTCGCCTCGAAGTTCGCCTGCCACGCGTCGGCGAGGCCCTTCAGGTCGCCGGCCGCGGGCGCTTCCCGGACCCGGTCGGTGTTGCTGCCGGCGTTGTTGACCAGGACGTCCACCCGCGAAGGCAGCTCCGCCAGTGCGGCCTGCACCGCCGCCGGGTCGCTCGCGTCGAAGGCCACCGCCCGCGCGCCGATCTTCTCCGCCGCCGCTTCGAGGACGTCCTTGCGCCGCCCGGTGACGGTCACCCGCTCGCCCGCCGCCGCGAACCGGGCGGCGATCGCCAGCCCGATGCCGGTGCCGCCGCCGGTGACCACGATTTCCCGCTGTTCGCTCATGGCGTCATCTTCGCCGAGGAAAGTCCTTTCCCACCGGATTTTCCCGCCGAGTGGGACACGAACCCACTTCGTTAGGAAACTTTACGAATAGGTCTTGACGAGCCGTCACTCCCCGGCGAACCTGGACGCACGCCGCAGTCATCGTCCGCCCAGTCCCCTCGGAGGCAGCATGACCCGGCGCGCGCTCGTGCTCGTCGTGACCCTGTTCCTCGCCCTGGCCACCGCGCTGACCGGCGCGGGCACGGCGAGCGCGGCCACGACCCAGCCGACGTTCCTCACCTTCTACGGCTGGTGGGACAACACCCCGCCCGGCGGGGACATCTCCTACCCGCAGATCCACGACACCGCGGGCGGCAAAGGCACCTACGCCGACCCGATCACCTTCGCCACCAGCAGCGACGAACTCAAGCCCGGCACCAAGGTCTGGGTGCCGCGGGTGAAGAAGTACTTCATCATGGAGGACGGCTGCGACGAGTGTTCCGACGACTGGAACAGCCAGGGCCCGAACGGCGGCCCCGGCCTGCGCCACATCGACCTCTGGCTCGGCGGCAAGGGCGGCAGCGCCTTCGACGCGATCGACTGCGAAGACGCGCTCACGCACTACAACGCCGACAACACGCCGGTCATGGAACCGGTCGTCGTCGACCCGCCCTCGGACGAGCCGTACGACGCCACACCGATCTTCAACACGAGCACCGGTGCGTGCTGGGGCGGCGCGCGGCCGAACACCACGGCCGGCCAGTACCGCAACAACTCCACCGGCACCTGCCTGGCCGCCCCGGGCAGCGGCACCACGCTGAAAGTGGCGGCCTGCACCGGCGGCGCCGACCAGCGGTTCACCTTCCACGGCGCGTTCCTCGTGATCGACGACAAGTGCGCGGGCATCTCCGGCAGCTCGATCGTGCTGCAGACCTGCACCGGCGGCCCGGCCCAGCAGTGGTCGATCAACCCCGACGGGACCATCTCCGACATCCAGTCCAGCAGCAAGTGCTTCCGCGCCTCGGGCACCACGCTGACCGCGGGCAGCTGCTCCGGCACCGCCGCCCGCTGGACGTTCACGGCGGCCGCCACCTCGGGCTTGAGCGTGACGCCGTCCTCGGTGACGGTCGCGCCGGGCGGCTCGGCGACGGCCACCGTGGCCTCCACCGACGCTGTGTCGCTCTCCGCGAGCGGCGTTCCCGCGGGCGTGACCGTCTCCTTCTCCCCCACGTCGGTGCCCGCCGGCGGGACCTCGACCGTCACGGTCGCCGCCGCGGCCGGCGCGGCCCCCGGCTCGGCGACGATCACCCTCACCGGTGGGACGAAGACGGCTTCGCTGGGTGTCACGGTGACCGGCGGCCCGGAAGTGCTGCTGTCCCAGGGAAAACCGGCGACGGCGTCCTCCACCGAATCGTCCTCCTACCCGGCGAGCGCCGCCGTGGACGGCAACCTGACGAGCACGCGGTGGGCGTCCAAGGAGGGCACCGACCCGCAGTGGCTGCGCGTCGACCTCGGCGCGGCGAAGGCCGTCACGCACGTCAAGCTGAGCTGGGAAGCCGCGTACGGGAAGGCGTACAGCATCCAGACGTCGGCCGACGGCACGACCTGGACGACGATCTACAGCACCACGACGGGCAACGGCGGCACGGACGACCTCACCGGGCTGGCCGGCACCGGCCGGTACGTGCGGATGAACGGCGTCACGCGCGGCACGTCGTACGGCTACTCGCTGTACGAGCTACAGGTGTTCGGCACCGCCTGAGTTGCCATTCCGGCAACGAGGTTTGCCTTCTCAGGGACGTTGTCCGCATGCTCGGAGGACGTCCTTGAGGAGGAACCATGCCGCACGACCACCCGATGACCGTCGACGAGATGCTCAAGCAGGACTTCTGGGAAGCGATGTACCAGCGTGACGAGCACCGGATCTGGAGCGGGAACGTCAACGTCAACCTGCGCACCGAGGTCGAGGGCCTGAAACCCGGGCACGCCCTCGACCTCGGCAGCGGCGAAGGCGGCGACGCGATCTGGCTCGCGAAGCAGGGCTGGACGGTCGACGGCGTCGACATCTCGACCACCGCGCTCGCCCGCGCGGAAGAAGCCGGCGCCGAGGCGGGCGTGACGGTGAACTGGCTGCACCGCAACATCCTCGAGTGGCGGCCGCAAGCGCAGTACGACCTGGTCTCGGCGCAGTACATGCACCTCCCGCCGGACCTGCGCCGCGACGTCTTCACGGCGGCCGCGGCGGCGATCCGGCCCGGCGGTTCGCTGCTGGTGGTCGGGCACTCGCCGAAGGCCATGCGGGAGTTCGACGGCCAGAAGCCGCCGCAGGAGCTGTACTTCGAGCCCGAGGAGATCACCACCTACCTCGGCGACCCGTGGCAGTGGGTGGTCGAGACGTGCGAGACGCGCGGCGAGGGCCACCACACCGACGCCGTCTACCGCGCGCGGCGGCTCGAAGCGTGACGGAACGAGGGCCCGCTCACCTCCCCCGACGGAAGTGAGCGGGCCCTCGCCCCGGCTCAGGCGAGCTCGAGGCCGTAGGCCTGCAGCTCGAGGGTGAGCGGGTAGAAGTAGCTGGTCACGGTGTCGCCGCCGGACAGCGTGCCGAGGCCCTTCGAGCCGTCGTACGCCGGGCCGCCGGAGTCGCCGTGATCGGTGTGCGCGGTGGTGCCGAACTCGTGGTTGAGCACGCCGACGTCGAAGTTGACCGACTCGTCGACCGAGGTCACCTCACCGCTGCCGCCGCCGGTGGTCGAGCCCTGCTTCTGCATCTGCTCGCCGACGGTCGGCGTCGCCGCGCCGGTGATCTGCTGGCCGGTGTTGATCTGGCCGGGGCCGGTGCCGTTCGGGCGGGTCAGCAGGCCGGAGTCGGCCCCGGGGCAGTCGCTTTCGACGACCTGCGCGCCCGAGACGTCGCCACCGGACCAGGTGCCGCCGAGGTTGGTGCAGTGGCCCGCGGTGAGCAGGAACGGCGAGCCGCCGCGCGTCACGTTGAAGCCGAGCGAGCAGCGGCCCTGGCTGTTCTGGATCGCGTCGCCGCCGGAGATGTACAGCTCCAGCTTGCCGGTGCGGTGCTCGACGCGGACGCTGTCGCCGTACTGCGCGGCGGCCGCGGCGACCTTGCCGGCGGTCTCCTTGCTGGCCGCGTCGTAGACCTTCACCACGACCTGGTTGGTCTTGGTGTCGATGCCCCAGGCGGTCTGCGGCACGTTCTTCACCGCGTCCAGCTGGTTCTTGACGCCGGTGAGCGCGGCGAAGGTGTGCTTGACCTTCTTCGCGGTGAAGCCGGCGGCCTGCACCTGCTGCATCGCGGCGTCGTCGACGACGTTCACGACGGCCTTGCCGTTTTCGAGGTAAACGCCGCCGGACGCGGCGCCCAGTGCGTTCGCCACCTGGGTGGCACCGGTGATCGCGCGGGCCTGCAGCTCAGCGAAGGCCAGCGGGGCCGCGGTGGCCGCCGAGGCGCAAACGCCGCTGGTCAGCGCGGCGGCCGACAAGACGGCGAGGGTCTTGAAGGCGGTCTTCCGGGGAGTCATCAACTTCCTCCAGGGTGGGGCGTTCGAAGCCGGTGCCGACACTTTCGTTGCCAGGCAACCAACGCACTACCGACGAAGGTTGGTTAATAACCAAGGGATTCGGACATACCGCTCAGATCACCCGGACGGCCCAACGTTCGTAGGGCTTCCGGCCTACTCGCGCCGCCAGCGGACGTGGTCTTCGTACCCCGGGTTCTTCCTCAGGTAGCCGGCGATGAACGGGCAGACCGGCACGATCGTCCCGCCGTGGGCGACGACGTCGTCGAGCGCCCCCGCCGCCAGTACCTTGCCGAGGCCCTGCCCGGAGAAGGCGTCGTCGATCTCGGTGTGGGTGAACACCGTGAGGTCGCCGCGGCGGTCGTACTGGGCGATCCCCGCCAGCTTCTCGCCCGCCCACAGCTCGTAGCGGTCCTCGTCCGGGTTGTCGACCACCCGGTTTTCGTCGGTCATCTGCTCTCCTCGCTCGGGGACTTCCACCATCGTGCGACGGCCCGCCACCGCGCGCCGATCGGGCCGGAACGCCGCTGGGCCGGCCGGGGGAAGCGCTCGTCCCGTTCGTGTGCTTCCCGGCTGTTCCCCTTGGCGGACACCACGGCCGGCTGGTTGCCTCGCGGTGTGCCTGAACAGCCGTTCGTCCTCCCCGAGTTCTACATGCCCTACCCGGCGCGGCTGAACCCGCACCTGGACCGGGCGCGCGAGCACAGCAAGGCGTGGGCGCGCGAGCAGGACATGATCGACGTGCCGCAGCACGGCACGGTGATCTGGACCGAGCGCGACCTCGACTCCCACGACTACGCGCTGCTCTGCGCCTACACCCACCCCGACGCCGGCGCCGGCGAGCTCGACCTCATCACCGACTGGTACGTCTGGGTGTTCTACTTCGACGACCACTTCCTCGAGCTCTACAAGCGCACCGGCGACATCGACAGCGCACGCACCTACCTCGACCGGCTCGAGAAGTTCATGCCGGTCGAAGGGGACATCACCGCGACGCCGGAAAACCCGGTCGAGCGCGGCCTCACCGACCTGTGGAACCGGACGGTCCCGCACCGGTCGGCCGGCTGGCGGCGCCGGTTCGCCGACAGCACGAAGGCGCTGCTGGACGAGTCGCTGTGGGAGCTGGCCAACATCAACGAGGGCCGGCTGGCCAACCCGATCGAGTACGTCGAGATGCGGCGGAAGGTCGGCGGCGCACCGTGGTCGGCGAACCTGGTCGAGCACTCCGTGCACGCCGAGGTGCCCGACGCGATCGCCGCGTCCCGGCCGATGGAAGTGCTGCGCGACTGCTTCGCCGACGGCGTCCACCTGCGCAACGACCTGTTCTCCTACCAGCGCGAGGTGCAGGACGAGGGCGAGCTGTCCAACGGCGTGCTCGTGTTCGAGAAGTTCCTCGGGCTGGGCACGCAGGAGGCCGCCGACGCGGTCAACGACCTGATCACCTCCCGGCTGCACCAGTTCGAGCACACCGCGCTCACCGAGGTGCCCGAGCTGCTCGACGACCACTGCGTCGACCCGGCCGCGCGGGCGGCGACGTTCGCCTACGTCAAGGGCCTGCAGGACTGGCAGTCCGGTGGGCACGAATGGCACCTGCGGTCCAGCCGGTACATGAACGAAGGCGCCTTGGCCGACCGGGGCGGCCCGGACCTGGGCGGCGCGAACGGGCTGGGCACCTCGGCGGCACGCATCTTCGCGTCGGTGCTCGCCACCGCACCGCAACGGCTCCGGGCGTACGGTTCGACGCCGTTCCGCGCGGTGGACGTGCCGCGGCCGTCGATCGGCGTGCCGTTCCCGCTGCGGCTCAGCCCGCACCTCGCCGCGTGCCGGGTCCGCAACGTCGACTGGGCGCGGCGCACCGGCTTCCTCGACGGCGTGGTGTGGGACGAGCGGAAGCTGCGCGCCGCCGACCTGCCGCTGTGCGCGGCGGGCATCCACCCGGACGCGACGGCCGACGCCCTCGACGTCACCAGCGACTGGCTGACCTGGGGCACCTACGCCGACGACTACTACCCGGTGGTGTTCGGCGCGACGCGCGACCTCGCGGGTGCGAAGGCGGCCACTCTCCGCCTGTCGGCGTTCATGCCGGTGAACGATTCGCCGATGCCGACGCCGGCGACGGCGCTGGAAGCGGGCCTGGCCGACCTCTGGCCGCGGACCACGGCGGGCATGACCCCGGACAACCGGCGCACGGTGCGCCGCGCGGTCGAATCGATGACGTCGAGCTGGCTCTGGGAGCTGGCGAACCAGGCGCAGAACCGCATCCCGGACCCGATCGACTACGTCGAGATGCGGCGCCGGACGTTCGGTTCGGACCTCACGATGAGCCTCTCGCGGTTCTCGCACGGCCGTTCGGTGCCGCCCGCCCTGTACCGCACCCGGCCGGTGCAGGCGATCGAGCACTCGGCGACGGATGTGGCGTGCCTGATCAACGACCTGTACTCCTACCGCAAGGAGATCCAGTACGAAGGCGAGCTGCACAACGCGGTGCTGGTGGTGCGGAACTTCCTGGACTGCACCGAGGAGCGCGCGTTCGCGGTGGTGACCGACCTGCTGCACGCCCGGCTGGCGGAGTTCGAGCACGCGGCGGCGATCGAACTGCCGGCGCTGGTGCGCGACTACGCCATCGAGCCGGCCATCGAGGAGATGCTGCTCGGCTACGTCCAGGAGTTCCGCGACTGGATCGCCGGAATCCTGAACTGGCACGAGAACGTGGGCCGCTACACCGAGCCGGAGCTGCGCTACCACCCGGCGGCGGCTTCGGTGTTCGGCGGCCCGACCGGCATCGGCACGTCGTCGCTGCGCATCTCGTCCCTGCTCCCCGCGGGTCACTGAGCCGCGTTGCCCTGGCCACTCCGCCGGGCGTCCGGCGCCGGCGGAGGTGATACTCGGGGCGTGAGCGGCTTCAGCCTGCGATTCCTCGGCCATTCGACCATCCGCCTGGACCTCGGCGGCCGGGTCGTGCTGACCGATCCGGTGCTCACCGCGCGGGTCGGCGGGCTCGTCCGGGTCGTGCCCGTGCCGGCGCCCGAAAGCTACGCCGACGTCGACCTCGTCCTGCTTTCCCACCTGCACGGCGACCACCTGCACCTGCCGTCGCTGCGGCTGCTCGGCGAAGACACCCGGATCGTCGTGCCCCGCGGCGCCGGGACGTGGCTGCGCAGGAAGGGCTTCGAGCGCGTCGAGGAGATCTCGCCCGGGGAGACGCTCACCGACGGCGGCCTGACCGTCACCGCCACCGAAGCCGTCCACTCCGGACACCGGTGGGGGCCGCGCCTGACCCACGGACCGCAGAGCCCCGCGCTCGGGCACCTGATCGAAAGCGACGGCAAGCGGATCTACAACGCGGGCGACACCGACCTCTTCGACGGCATGCACGGCCTCGGCCCGGTCGACGTCGCCCTACTGCCCGTCTGGGGCTGGGGACCGAACCTCGGCCCCGGGCACCTCGATCCCGCCCGCGCCGCGCGGGCCGCCGGGCTGGTTCAAGCCCGGGCGGCCGTCCCCGTGCACTGGGGCACGCTCGCCCTCCCCGGCGTCAGGCGCACCGCCCGGATGCGGCGCCTGCTCGCCGATCCGCCGCGGGTGTTCGCCGCCGAAGTGAAAGCCGCCGGAGGGGCCACCGACGTCCTGTTCACCGAGCCCGGCGCCGACGTCGCCCTGCCCTCGCCGAAGGACCGCGCGTGAACTGGACCGACCCGGCCGCGATCGGGTACCCGGCCGTGTTCGGCGGCGTGCTGCTCGGGTCGATCATCCCGATCGTGCCGACCGGCGCGGTCGTCGGCGCCGCGGCCGCCGTCGCGACGACGACCGGCCACCTGTCCCTGCCGCTGGTGATCGTCCTCGCCACCCTCGGCGCCTACGTCGGCGACGTCGTGACGTTCGGGATCCCGCGCCTGGGCAGCGAAGCCGCGTTCCGCTGGATCAGCCGCCGCCAGCCCGCCGAACGGCTCGAGAAGGCCCGCGAGCAGTTCGCCCGCCGTGGCTGGCAGCTCGTGGTGATCGGCCGGCTCGTCCCGGCCGGCCGCATCCCGGTGCTGCTCGCCGCGGCCGCGTTGGGCTACCCGTGGCGGCGCCTGCTGCCCGCCGCGCTCGGCGCGTGCGTCCTCTGGGCGAGCGCGTACGCCCTGCTCGGCATCCTCAGCGGCGGCCTCTTCGACTCGCCCCTCGTCGCGACGCTGCTGGCGACGGTGCTCGTCCTGCTGGTCACCGTGCTGGCCAGCCTGATCGCCCGGTGGCGCCGCAAGACCCCGGCGGCGGCGCAAGACAAGGAGCCGGTGTGACGACGTCAGCGCCGAAGGGCAGGCTGCTGCGCGGCGGCCGGGCCGCCGCCCGCGCGGTGGGCGTGTGGATCGCGGTGACCGGCGCGCTGCGCCTGCTCGACGTGCTCCTTCCCGGGTTCCGGATGACGCACTGGTGGCAGCCGACGGTCTGCGCGCTGCTGCTCGGGCTGCTCGCCGCCGTGGTCTGGCCACTGGTCATGCGGATCGCCTACCCGCTGGCGTTCTTCACCTTCGGCGTCTTCGGGTTCCTGCTGCTGGGCGCCGGGACCCTCGCCGTGTTCCGGACCGTGCCCGGCGTCGAGGTCGCGGGGTTCCGGACCGCGGTGATCGTCACGCTCGGCATGGCCGCCGTCGGCGCGCTCATCTCGAGCCTGCTCGCCGTCGACGAAGACGAGATCTTCTTCCGCCGCGCCGCCCGGCGCCGCCGCCGGCACAGCCTCGCCGCCAAGGCCGCGGACCAGCCACCGGGCGTGCTGTTCCTGCAGATCGACGGCCTCGGCTACGACACCGTCCGCCGCGCGATCCGCGACGGCGACATGCCGACCTTCGCCGCGTGGCTCGCCGAGGACAGCCACACGCTCACCCGGTGGCACACCGACTGGAGCTCGCAGACCGGGGCGAGCGTCTGCGGCATCCTGCACGGCTCCAACCACGACATCCTCGGCTTCCGCTGGTACGAAAAGGACCGCGACCACGTGATGGCGTGCGCGCACCCGGCCGACGCGGCCGAGATCGAGCGGCGGCACTCCGACGGGCGCGGCCTCCTGTCCGGCGACGGCACGAGCCGCGGCAACCTGTTCTCCGGCGACGCCGCCCACGTCAGCCTCACCATGAGCTCGATCCCGGTGCTGGTCCCGAAAAGGCTGCTGCGCCGGCACCGCGACCGGTTCGGCGCGGGCTATTACGCCTACTTCGCGAACCCGGTCAACGCGCTGCGCACGTTCGCCGTCGCGCTCGTCGACGTCTTCCGCGAAATCAGCGCGTCGGTGCGGCAGCGCCGCGCCGGCGTGGTGCCGCGGATCCCGCGCGGCGGCTGGTATCCCCTGGCCCGGCCGGGCACGACGGTGATCGCGCGCGACGTCGTCGTCTCCGCGATCCTCGGCGACATGCTGGCCGGGCGGCCGGTCGTGTACGCGGACTTCCTCGGCTACGACGAGGTCGCGCACCACTCCGGCATCGAGCGGTTCGACACGCTGTCGGTGCTGCGCTCGATCGACCAGCAGATCGCGCGGCTGCACCGGGCGAGCCGGCTGGCTCCGCGCCGCTACCACGTCGTGGCGCTGTCGGACCACGGCCAGACCCAGGGCCAGGCGTTCTCGCAGCGGTTCGGCGAGACGATCGAGGCGTACATCGGCCGGTTGTGCGGTGGTTCGCCGTCGCCGACGGCGGCGTCTTCGGGGAAGCGGCGCCAGGCCGAGAGCTGGCAGATCAACGCGGCCCTGGCCGAGGCGACGAAGAGCGGCGGCCTGATCGCGCGCCGGCTGCGCGCCCGCGTCGAGGACGCGGAGTGCGCCGAGGACCGCCCGCGCACGACGTCCGGCTCTCCGGGCGCGGTCACCCGCGTGGCGCCCGGCGTGGTGGTGGTCGTGTCCGGGCACCTCGCGATGGTGTCGTTCACCGAGCACGAAGGCCGCGTCGAGCTGGAGACGATCGAGCGGGAGTTCCCGGACCTGCTGCCGTCCCTGGTGGACCACCCCGGCGCCGGCTTCCTGCTGGTCCGCAGCCGCGAGTTCGGCCCGGTGGTCCTGGGCCGCGACGGCCTGCACCGCTTGAAAACGGGCGTCGTCATCGGCGAGGACCCGCTGGCGCCGTACGGCCCGCACGCCGCGGGCCTGATCCGCCGGGTGGACACGTTCCCGCACTGCGCGGACGTGATGATCAACAGCCGCTACGACCCGGATTCGGACCAGGCGTCGCCGTTCGAGACGCACGTGGGCTCGCACGGCGGCCTCGGCGGGCCGCAGCAGCGCGGTTTCGTGGTGCACCCGCGCGAGCTGCGGGTCACGGGCGAGGTCGTCGGGGCGGAGGCCCTGCACCGGGTGTTCCGCGGCTGGCTGACAGAGTTGGGCCACGCCGAGCCGGCGGGTGCCGGGGCCTCGGTTTCGGAGGTGGTGGCGTGAAACTGCTGCGGGACCTGCCGCTGGGGACGCGAGTCGTGGTGCGCTACCGCATCGAGGGCGGCTTCACCGACGCGCTCGGCGATTTGGTGGCGCGCGACGAGGACTCCTGCACGGTGGAAACCCGGCGCGGGCCGGTCGTGGTGGCGTTCGACGCCGTCGCGCTGGCCAAGCCGGTGCCCCCGCCGCCGGTGCGGAAACCCGGTGGCGGTCCGCCGCCGGCTTTGTGACCATCGGAGGCGTGTTCGAGGACTTGGTGGCCGAAGCGGCGGCGGTGTCCGTTGACGGCTGGGACTTCTCCTGGCTCGACGGCCGGGCCACCGAGGCCCGCCCTTCATGGGGCTACCAGCGCCTCTTGGGCTCCCGTCTCGGTGTCGCGCAGGCGGCGCTCGACCTGGAAACCGGCGGCGGCGAAGTCCTCGGCGGCTGCCCCGCCCTGCCGCCGCTGATGGCCGCGACCGAGTCCTGGCCACCGAACATCGCGAAGGCATCGGCTCGGCTGCGGCCCCGCAGGGTCCGGATCGTGGCCACCGCCGGCTTCCCCTTCCGCGACGCCGTGTTCGACCTCGTCAGCAGCCGCCACCCCGTGACGACTTCGTGGTCCGAAATCGCCCGCGTCCTGCGCTCCGGCGGAACGTACTTTTCCCAGCAGGTCGGCCCGGCGAGCGTGTTCGAGCTGGTGGAGTTCTTCCTCGGCCCGCAGCCTGACGAAGGCCGCAACAGCCGCCACCCGGACCACGCCGTGGCGGCGGCCACCCGCGCGGGCCTGGAGGTCGTCGACCTGCGCTCGGAATCGCTGCGCACGGAGTTCTTCGACATCGGCGCGGTGGTGTACTTCCTGCGCAAGGTGATCTGGATGGTCCCGGGGTTCACGGTGGAGCGGTACCGGGACAAGCTGCGGCAGCTGCACGAGAAGATCGACCGCGACGGCCCGTTCGTCGCCCACACGACCCGGTTCCTCATCGAGGCCCGGAAGCCTTGACGATCGCCGCCTCGACGCCGCGCTGGTCGCCTGTACGAGGAGCTCAGGTCACCTTCCAATGCCTCCTCCTCATCATTTGATCTCCTGCCTACCCTCGTTCTGCAACCGCGAAATCTCTTCGTGCGCCGTGAACTGGACTTCGCCGAGCGCATCAATAGCCGAGTCGGCGAAGCGTAGCTCGATTTCACACGCCTCACCCTGCTTCTTTTCAAGCGCAGCACCATGCAGAAGACCCTGGTACCGCTGAAGCTCATCGGTGGCTGCACCGACCACCTTTGCCATCTCCGAAGAGCCTTGCACCTGCACCAATGCCTGAGCCCCCATGGCGCGTGACCTCGCGACCAGCAAGTCCACCGCGGATGGCTGCGCCGCATCCTTGCCAGTCAAATCATCGTGCCAGGCGACCAGGACATTCATCCAGTTCCAGAGCGCGACTACCGCCTCGGTGTACGCCGCGGTCCGCTTGTCGGCGATGCGATCTTGACGCCCCCATTTCTGCTTGATCTTTTCCTTTTTGAGATCGCGCCACCCGGAGATCAATTGCGCCCCCCAGGCGGCAGCGAGCGTCGCTATTACCGTTAACCAAGTCGGGGTCATGAGGAGCGAGGGTACAGCCAGGAAATTCGACAATCAACATCATCAAGAAACTTGGTTTCAGTGGATCGAAAACCGCACATCAAGCGCGGTCCTCGAACCTCAGCCCGAAGCCTTGACGATCGCCGCCTCGACGCCGTCCAGCACCAACTCCAACCCCGCCTCGAACGACAGCCGCGCCTCCCGCTCGAGGTAAGGCTCATCGGAACCCGACGCCTCGTACTCACCCTCCTCCCCCAACCGGGCCACCGTCGGGAACCGGGCCGGCAGATCCGGTGCCAGCTCCCCCAGCAGCGCCGACCGCGCGGACCACCAGTCCTCTTCGGACTGTCCCGTCTCGTGGGCCGCCTGGCGGGACTCCGCCGCCGCCTGGACCGAGCCGCGGACGATGTTGAACAACGCGGCCACCACCCACCGCACGCGGGACAACGGCAGCCCGGTCGACGCCAGGACGGAAAGCAGCGTCTCCTGGACGTGGAACTCCCCCGGCCCCAGCACCGGCCGCGCGGGCGAGACCTGCAGCAGCCACGGGTGCCGCAGGTGCAGGTCCCACAGCGAACCGGCCAAGGCCAGCGCCGCCGGGCGCCAACCGGAAGAGACCGGGAACGACGCGGGCAGCTCGCCCAGCGTCCGGTCGTACATGAGGTCGACCAGCTCGGTCTTGCCCGGCACGTAGGTGTACAACGCCATCGCCGTGCGGCCGAGGCGCTCCCCGACCGCGCGCATCGACAGCGCCGCCATGCCCTCGGCGTCCGCGATCTCGATCGCCGCCGCGACGATCGCCTCGACGGACAAGCCCGGCTTGGGCCCCGGGCCGGTGCGCGGCGCCACCACGCGCGGCCCCCACAGCAGTTCCATGGACCGGCGGGCGTCGCCCTGGCCCGCGAAGACGACCACCTTGCCGACTCCTTACACCATAAAGTAATGTACGATGGACAATCACTTTACAGCCTAAAGTATCAAGAAGGACGGTATGACCTCACCCAGGCGGGCCGCCGACACCCACGACGTGATCGAGGTCCGGGGAGCCCGGGAGAACAACCTGACCGGCATCGACCTCGACATCCCGAAGCGCCGGCTCACGGTGTTCACCGGCGTCTCCGGCTCCGGCAAGTCGTCCCTGGTCTTCGGCACCATCGCGGCCGAGTCCCAGCGGCTGATCAACGAGACCTACAGCGCCTTCCTCCAGTCCTTCATGCCGAGCTTGTCCCGCCCGGACGTCGACCTGCTGGAGAACCTGAGCGCGGCCATCGTCGTCGACCAGGAGCGGATGGGGGCCAACTCGCGCTCCACGGTCGGCACCGCGACCGACGCCTACGCGATGCTGCGGATCGCTTTCTCGCGGCTCGGCGAACCCCACGTCGGCACGTCCGGCGCGTTCAGCTTCAACCTGCCCGAGGGCATGTGCCCGGCCTGCGAAGGCCTCGGCCGGGTGTCCGACCTCGACGTCCACGCCCTGCTCGACTTCGACCGCTCGCTCAACGAAGGCGCGGTGCTCGTCCCCGGCTGGACGCCGGACAACTGGTACGTGCAGATCTACGCGTCTTCCGGCTTCTTCGACCCGGACGCCAGGATCCGCGACTTCACGCCCGAGCAGCTCGACGACCTGCTGCACAAGGGTCCGTGCAAGGTGAAGGTCGGCAAGCAGAACCTCACCTACGAAGGCCTCGCGGTGAAGGTCAAGCGGCTCTACCTGCAGAAGGACACCGAGACGCTGCAGTCGCACCTGCGTGCGTTCGTCGAGAAGGCCGCCACGTTCAAGACCTGCGGCGAGTGCGGCGGTGCCCGGCTCAACCAGGCCGCACTGTCGGCCGAGATCGAGGGCCGGAACATCGCCGACTGCGCCGCGATGCAGATCAGCGACCTCGCCGAGTTCGTCCGGAGCCTCGACGCGCCGTCGATCCGGCCGCTGCTGGGCAACCTGCGCGACACCCTCGACTCGCTCGTCGAGATCGGCCTCGGCTACCTCTCGCTCGACCGCGAGTCCGCGACGCTCTCGGGCGGCGAGGCGCAGCGCGTGAAGATGGTGCGCCACCTAGGGTCCAGCCTCACCGACGTCACCTACGTCTTCGACGAGCCGACCGTCGGTCTGCACCCGCACGACATCGAGCGGATGAACAACCTGCTGCTCTGCCTGCGGGACAAGGGGAACACGATCCTGGTCGTCGAGCACAAGCCGGAGACCATCCGGATCGCCGACCACGTCGTCGACCTCGGCCCCGGCGCGGGCACCGTGGGCGGGCGGCTCTGCTACACCGGCAGCGTCGACGGCCTGCGCGCGTCCGGCACGCTCACCGGCCGCCACCTCGACCACCGGGTCACGCTTCGCGCGCAACCCCGCACTCCGGCCGGGCACGTCTCGATCACCGGCGCGAAGCTGCACAACCTGCGTGACGTCAGCGTCGACGTCCCGCTCGGCGTGCTGACCGTGGTCACCGGGGTGGCCGGGTCCGGGAAGTCGTCGCTGATCCACGGCTCGCTGGCCAACCGCGACGGCGTCGTCGTGGTCGACCAGTCGGCGATCCGCGGGTCCCGGCGCTCCAATCCGGCGACCTACACCGGCCTGCTCGACCCGATCCGGACGGCGTTCGCCAAGGCCAACGGCGTCAAGGCGAGCCTGTTCAGCGCCAACTCCGAGGGCGCCTGCCCGGGGTGCAAGGGCCTCGGCGTGATCTACACGGACTTGGCGATGATGGCCGGCGTCGCGTCGGTCTGCGAAGAGTGCGAGGGAAAGCGGTTCACGCCCAAGGTGCTCACCTTCGAGCTGCGCGGCAAGAACATCAGCGAGGTCCTGGCGATGTCCGTCGCCGAAGCCCGGGAGTTCTTCGCCACGGGCAACGCGCGGACGGTCCTCGACCGGCTCGCCGACGTCGGCCTCGGCTACCTGACGCTCGGGCAGCCGCTGACCACGCTTTCCGGCGGCGAGCGGCAGCGGCTCAAGCTGGCGATCCGGATGGCGGAGAAGGGCTCGACGTACATCCTCGACGAGCCGACGACCGGGTTGCACCTCGCCGACGTCGACCAGCTGCTCGCGTTGCTCGACCGGATCGTCGACGCCGGCAACACGGTGATCGTCATCGAGCACCACCAGGCCGTGATGGCCCACGCCGACTGGCTGATCGACCTCGGCCCCGGCGCCGGCCACGACGGCGGCCGGGTCGTCTTCGAAGGCACACCGGCCGCGCTCGGGGCCGACGCCTCCACCCTCACCGCCCGGCACCTGCGCGAATACCTGGGGAAGCCGTGAAGCCCACCGGTCTGCTCGAAGTGACGGGGGTGCGGCCCGTGACCCCGCGCACCGTGCGCGTCACGTTCACCGGCGACGGCCTCGGCGAGCTCGAGCCGTGGCCGGACCAGCAGCTCAAGCTCCTGTTCCCGCCACCGGGCCGCCCGGTGCGGCTGCCGTCGGCCGACGACGACGTCATGCGCTGGTACCAGGCGTACCTGGCGATCCCCGAGGACGAGCGCCCGGTGATGCGCAGCTACACCGTGCGCGGGCGCGATCCGGGCCGGGCGGCGATCGACGTCGACTTCGTGCTGCACCCCGGTCCGGCGGGACCGGCCACGGCGTGGGCGATCCGAGCCGCGCCGGGTGACGTCCTCGGCCGCTACGGCCCGGACGCGGCCTACCGCCGCCCACTGTCCACAGCGGACACGCTGCTGTGCGCGGGCGACGAGACGGCGATCCCCGCCATGGCATCGATTCTGTCCGAAGTGGACAACGCCGTGGTGTTCGTCGAGGTCGCGGACGCGGCGGAGGAGCAGCCGCTGCCCGGCGATGTGCACTGGCTGCACCGGGACGGTGCCGGGCACGGCAGCACGCTGGTCGAAGCCGTGCGCACCGCGAAGCTCCCCGCCGGTTCGGTGGCGGCGTGGCTGGCCGGCGAGGCTTCGACGGTCCGGGCGTTGCGCCGCCACCTCGTCGGCGAGCGCGGCTGGGCCAAGAGCGTCATCGAGTTCACCGGCTACTGGCGGCGCAGCCTGACCCAGGACGACGCCCCGACGCCGGATGACCTGGCCGACGCGGCGGAAAAGCTGGAAGACTCCACGGGGTGGAAGGGGAACTGACGGCCGCGGGCATCGACCCGGCTTCGGTGGTGTCGGCCGAGGACCTCGGCGGCGGAACGTACAACCGCGCCGTCCGGTTGCGGCTGGCGGACGGACGGCGGCTGGTCCTCAAGATCGCGCCGTCCGCGCCCGGCCTCACCTACGAGCACGATCTGCTGGCGACGGAGGCGGAGTACTACCGCCTGGCTTCCGGGCCGCTGCCGTCGGTGGTGGGTGCGGGGCCGGGGTTCCTGCTGATGACGGAGGTGCCGGGCGAGCCGTGGAACCGGACGCCCGGCACCGGCCCGCACCTGCGCACGGAACTGGGCGCGATCGTGGCGGGCCTGCACGAGACGACCGGCGACGGGTTCGGCTACCCCCAGGACCCGCTGCACCCGACGTGGCCGGCGGCGTTCGCGGCGATGGTGGACGCGGTGCTCGCGGACGCCGTCCGGTACGGCGTGCACCTCCCCCGCCCGGCGGCGGAGATCGCCCACCTCGTCCGCCGCCACGAGCCGCTGCTGGAGCTGGTCACGACGCCGGTGCTGGTCCACTTCGACCTGTGGAAGGGCAACATCCTGCTCGACGGCGACCGGGTGTCGGGCATCATCGACGCCGAGCGAGCGTTCTGGGGCGACCCGGTGGCGGAGTTCGTGTCGCTGACGCTGCTCCACGACCTGGACGCACCCCTGCTGGAGGGCTACGGCCGGGCCCGCTTCGACGCACCGGCTCGCCGGCGGCTGACGTTGTACCGGGTGTACCTGGGCTTGATCATGCTGGTGGAGATGGTGCCGCGGAAGGACACGAACGCCGACCGGGAGCGATTCGTCTCGGCGTGGCTGGCGGAGAACCTCGACGCGGCCCAGCGGGCGTTGTAATCACGTCGCATATCTGCCAGCCCGCGCCACCCGCGCCCGGTTAAGGTCGCGGGCATGCCGAGCCGCGACATCGTCGAGAACGCCTGGAAAGCCTTCGCCAGCCACGACGCGGACCGGATTCCCGCCGTCTTCACCGAGGACGCCGAATGGCTGGCGCCGCCGGGCAACGCCACCGCGCTCGACGGGCTCATCCACCGCGTCCGCGAGTACATGGACACCGCCCGCGGTCACCGCATGGTTTTCGGCGAGACGACCTGAGCACGCGCTCTCGGTGGAGCAGCCGCCGGCCTGGTGAACTCGATACCGTGGCCTCCGTGCGCTCCGAAATCGTGGTCCCGCTGGTCATCCGCGACCTCACCGAAGCCGACCTGCCCGAATGCGGCTGGTCGGGCTCCCGGCTGCACCTCGAACACGTGGCCCGGGAGCTCCGCCGGGACGACGCCGACTACCTCGTCGCGTGCGCGGCGCGGTCCGGGCTGCCCGTCGGCAAAGGACTGATCGACTACCGGAAGGCAGCCGGGGCGGGCACCATCGGGCAGCTGGCCGTGCACCCGGCGCTGCAGTCGTGCGGGATCGGCACCGCTCTGGGACGAAGAAGCTCCCGACGGCTCGATCCGCCGCTACGAGACCACCTGCGTCCTCATGCGAAAGGCGATCACGCGAAGACCAGCGACACCAGCTCGTCCACGAACGGCTCCACCAGCTCCGCCCCCGTCCGGTTGAGCACGCTGTGGAACAACGCCACCCGCCCGTGCGCGCCCACGAACACGACCGCCGCCGCGCGGCCCGGGGTCACCCGCAGCGGGTGACCGGCCTCGACGCAGCGCTCGAAGCCCGCGGCCAGCCGGTCGATCACGTCCAGCAGCGGGCCCTCCGCGCGGGCGTCCGGGTCCGGCCGCGAGGCTCCGTTGGCCAGCATCAGGCGATAATGGCCCGGATTCTCCATGGCGAACACGCAGTACGCGTGAATCTGCGCCCGGACCCGGCCGACGACGTCGGTTTCGCCGAGTGACTCCTCCGCCGCGCGCATCGAATCCCGCAGCCGAGCGTATTCGTGGTCGAGCAATCCGCGGACCAATTCCGCACGATCGGAGAAATGCTGGTAGATGCTCGCCGGGGCGATGCCGACGGCCCGGGCGACGCCGCGGATCGTCAGCCCGTCCTCGCCGCCGAGCTCGGCGAGCAACCGGCCGGCCGCGGCCAGGATCTCGCCGCGCAACCGTTCGCCTTCGCCCCAGCGGTTTCTCGTTCGGCCCATTCCGGCTTCGCCGTGTTCCGCCACCCGCCTATTCATACGCCCGCGGCAGGCACCGCCGTATTCCGGGGTCCGGAAAACGCCTTCAGGAAACCAGTGCGGGGTACAGCCCGGCGAGATCACCGGAGAGCCCGGCCCGCACGTTCCGGCTGACGTCGTCGGCGAGCACCTCGAAACGGCCTTCCTCGACGCCGTCCAAAGCGAGCCCCGCCACGACCGCCGGGTCGATCTTCGGGCCGTCGACGTGCTTGGCCATGTCGGTGTCCATGTACCCGACGTGCAGCGCCGTCACCTGCGTCTTCTGGGGCGCCAGTTCCTGGCGCAGCGCGTTGGTCAGCGACCAGGCCGCGGACTTCGCCGCGGAGTACGCCGCCACCTGCGGGGCGGTGAACCAGGAAAGCACCGACAGCACGTTGAGCACCGCGCCACCGCCGTTGCGCTCGAGGACCGGCGCGAACTCGCGCGTCACCGCCAGCGTGCCGAAGTAGTGCGTGTCCATCTCCAGCCGGATGTCCTCGATGGACCCGCCCAGCAAGGACGCCCCGGTCGACGAACCGGCGTTGTTCACCAGCAGCGTGACGTCGCCCGCCACGGCAGCGGCTTCCCGGATGGACTCCGGATCGGTCACGTCGAGACGCAGCGGGACCACCCCCGGCAGGTCGATCGACTCGGGATTCCGCGCCGCGGCGTAGACCTTGGCCGCGCCCCGCTCCAGCAGCGCCGCCGCGAACCGCCGGCCCAGGCCCCGGTTCGCTCCGGTGACCAGCGCCACCGCACCCGTGATGTCCATGACGAACTCCTCTCACACCTGACTTGCTCATTGCAAGCTAGCTGTTCCCGACCCTACGGGGTAAACTTGCTCCCAGCAAGTCAGGTCGAAGGGATCACACGATGAGCCGTCGCATCACCTGGGCGGACGCCGCCTGCCCGATCGCCCGCGCCGCCGACGTCCTCGGCGAGCCGTGGACGCTGCTGATCCTGCGCAACGCCACCGCGGGCACCACCCGGTTCGAGGACTTCCGCACCCAGCTCGGCATCGCCGACAACGTGCTGACCACCCGGCTGGCCAAGCTCGTCGACCGCGGCCTGCTGACGAAGCTGCCCTACCGCGACGGCGGCCGCACCCGCCACGAGTACCGCCTCACCCAGGCCGGCTCGGACGCCCTGCCGGTGCTGCACGCCCTCGGCGCGTGGGGTGACACGCACACGGCATCGGAAGCCGGCCCCGGCCCGATGACGCTGGTCCACACCCGCTGCGGGCAGCTCACCCGGCCGGGCGCGAAGTGCGACGCCTGCGGGAAACCCCTGGCCAGGGGCGATCTCGCGTGGCGCGGATCTTGGCTCGGCGAGGGCGAAATCCCCCTGGCGGATCCGGTCGGCTGAGCCGCAGGGCCTCAAGCCGCCCCGAGGCGGCCTTGGAGCGCTAGGTTCGGGGCATGCTCACCACGCTGGCCGTCGAGAACTACCGCTCGCTGCGAGACCTGGTGCTGCCGCTGTCCGGCCTGACCGTCGTCACCGGGCCGAACGGCAGCGGCAAGTCGAGCCTGTACCGGGCCCTGCGGTTGCTGGCGGACGCCTCACGCAACGGTGCCGTGGCGGCGCTGGCGCGAGAAGGCGGACTGCCGTCGACGCTGTGGGCCGGCCCGGAGAACGGCGTGCGACGGGGGACGACGCGGGTTCAGGGCAAGGTGCACACGAAGGCCGTCGGGCTGCGGCTCGGCTTCGCGGGCGACGAGTTCGGCTACGCGCTGGACTTGGGGCTGCCCGTCCCGGGCAGAGGGACGCTGTTCAACCTCGACCCGGAGTTCAAGCGGGAGGCGGTGTGGTCGGGGCCGTACCTCCGGCCGGCGGCGTTGCTGGCGGACCGGGCGGGGCCGTCGGTGCGCACGCGTGTTTCTTCCGGGGCGTGGGGTGACGACCGGTTCAAGATCCGGCTGACGGACAGCATGCTGAGCGAGTTCGCGGATCCGCGGGCGTGCCCGGAGCTGCTGGTGCTGCGGGAGCGCATCCGGTCGTGGCGGTTCTACGACCACTTCCGCACGGACGCGGACTCCCCGGCCCGCCAGTCCCGCGTCGGCACCCGCACCCCGGTGCTGTCCCACGACGGCGCCGACCTCGCGGCGGCCCTGCAGACGATCATCGAGGTGGGCCGCGAAGCGGACCTCGCGGAAGCGGTCGACGCGGCGTTCCCCGGCTCGGCCTTGGAGGTGCGCTCCCAGGACGGTCTGCTGTCGGTCGAGTTCCGCCAGCACGGCCTGTTGCGGCCGCTGTCGGCGGCGGAACTGTCGGACGGCACGCTGCGGTTCCTGCTGTGGGTGGCGGCCCTGCTGACCCCGCGCCCACCGGAGCTGCTGGTGCTGAACGAGCCCGAGACCAGCCTCCACCCGGACCTCCTCCCGGCGCTGGCGGTTTTGATCGCGACGGCGGCGAAGGAGACTCAGCTCGTGGTGGTGTCCCACGCCCAGCCCCTGATCCGCGCCCTCGCGGAGGTGGCCGACGTGGGCACGGTCGAGCTGGAGAAGGAGTACGGCGAGACGAAGGTGGCCGGCCAGGGCCGGCTGGACCGTCCGTCGTGGCACTGGCCGGCCCGCTGACCGGTCAGCGGCCGCGGGTGCTTTCGCGGATCTCCAGCGCGAACGGCGTCTGGATGTCCTGCGGCGGGGACGTCTTGTCTCCCGTGATCCGGCGGTGCACGAGGTCCACCGCCGCCTCGGCCAGTGCCGTCTTGTCCGGCGCGATCGTCGTCAGCGACGGCAGCGAGAATGCGCTCTCTTCGTTGTTGTCGAACCCCACGATCGCCACGTCCTCCGGCACCCGCAGCCCCAGCTCGGCCACCGCGCGCAGCGCGCCGACGGCCAGCAGGTCGTTGAAGCAGAACACCGCGTCCGGCGGCGAAGGCAGCGCCAGCAACGACTTCATCGCCGCCGAGCCCACCGACCGGTGCCACTTCTCCGCCGGGGCCACCAAAGTGTCCGAATAGGACAAACCGGCCTCCGCGAGCGCCGACCGGTACCCGGCCAGCCGCTGCGACGACGTCCCGCGCTCCGGGTTGCGCCCGATCGCCGCGATGCGCTTGCGGCCCAGTGCGGCCAGGTGCGACACCGCCGTGCGCGCCGCCAGGACGTTGTCGATCGCCACGTGGTCGATCGGCACGTCCACTGCGTGCTCACCCAGCATGACCAGCGGGATTCCGCCCGGATCGGTCGGGAAGTCCGGCGCCTCCAGTGCTTCCGGGTGCACCAGGGCGCCGTCGACCAGGTGGGGCCCCAGCGACGAAAGCGTCTCCCGCTCCCGTGACCGCGTCCCCTGCGTCTGTTCGATCAGGACGCTCCAGCCGCGCTTCTGCGCCGCGGTGATCACCAGGCCGGCCAGCTCGCCGAAGTACGGGATCGACAGCTCCGGCACCATCAGCGCCAGGAACCCGGTGCGGCCGCGGCGGAGGTTGCGGGCTCCGACGTTCGGCCGGTACCCGGTCGCCGCCAGGGCTTCCTCGACGCGCCGGCGGTTCTCCGGCTTGACGAAGGCGTAGCCGTTCACGACGTTCGACACCGTCTTCACCGAAACTCCGGCAAGCGTGGCGACGTCCTTGAGCGTCACGGTCACAGGCGGTCCCTTCAGAGAGTGAGCACGAAGTGTAGCGAGCGGCCGCCGGTTTACAACGTTGTTCCAACGATGTAAAAAGTACCTCAAGGCTCCCGTGGTGACCCCGATCACCCCGGCGAGCGGGCCACCAACGACGCTGCCCGAGGAGTCGCCGTGCTCTTGTCCTCCCGTCCCCGACTGGTTCTGGTCACCGCGGCCGCCGCCGCGCTGACCCTCACCTCCTGCACCAGCAGGGAAGAATCCCCCGCGGCCCCGTCGAGCGGCGGTGGGCCGGCCGCCAGCGCCCAGTCCGCCGCGCCGTCCGCCGACGGCTGCACGCTCGAGAAGACCGGTTACCCCAAGGTCGACCTGAAGACGGCGGTGGTCGGTTTCTCACAGTCCGAAAAGGAGGCCAATCCCTTCCGGATCACCGAGACCCAGTCCATCCGCGACGAAGCCGCGAAGCTCGGCATCGCGAGCGACAAGCTGCTGGTCACCAACGCCCAGAACGACCTGAACCGGCAGATCAGCGACATCAAGTCGATGCTCGACCGCGGCGCCCAGCTGCTGATCGTCGCGCCGCTGAACTCCGACGGCCTCCAGCCGGCCCTCGACGCGGCGAAGGCCAAAAAGGTCCCGGTCGTCACCATCGACCGCAAGGTGACGTCGCAGCCGTGCACCGACTACCTGACTTTCATCGGCTCCAACTTCGTCGAGCAGGGCAAGCGCGCCGCCCAGGCGATGGCGAAGTCGACCGGCGGCACCGGCAAGGTGGCGATCCTGCTCGGCTCGTCCGGCAACAACGTCACCACCGACCGCACCAAGGGCTTCAAGGACGAGCTCGCGAAGACGCCGGGCCTGTCCGTGGTCGCCGAGCAGACCGGCGAGTTCGACCGGTCCAAGGGCCAGGCCGTGATGGAGCAGCTCATCCAGAGCCACCCGGACATCACCGCCGTATACGCCGAGAACGACGAAATGGGCGTCGGCGCGGTCAACGCGCTCAAGACGGCCGGCAAGACCCCGGGCAAGGACGTCAAGATCGTCTCCATCGACGGCACCCGCAACGCCGTGCAGCTCATCGTCGACGGCAGCTACAACGCCGTGATCGAGTCCAACCCGCGCTTCGGCCCGCTGGCCTTCCAGACGCTGCAGAAGTTCGAGAGCGGCGAGCCGATCCCGGCGAGCATCGTGATCACCGACGACCAGTACGACGAGACCAACGCCGCGCAGAAGGTCGGGAACTCCTACAAATGACGGCAGCCACCGACGAGGACGTCGCCATGACGACCGCACCGGTGCTCGAGGTGGCCGGGGTGACCAAGCGGTTCCCCGGCACCCTCGCGCTCGACGACGTCAGCTTCGCGCTGCGGCCGGGCGAGGTGCACGCGCTGGTCGGCGAGAACGGCGCCGGCAAGTCCACGCTGATCAAGGTGCTCACCGGTGTCTACCGGCCCGACGAAGGCGAGGTCCGCCACCTCGGCGAGCCGGTGACGTTCAAGCGGCCGATCGACGCGCAGCGCGCCGGGATCTCCACGATCTACCAGGAGGTCAACCTCGTCCCGCTGATGAGCATCGCCGGCAACGTCTTCCTCGGCCGCGAGCCGCGCACGAAGACCGGGCTGGTGGACTGGTCCAGGATGTACGCCGACAGCCGCGAGCTGCTCAAGGGCTACGGCATCGACGACGACGTCAAGCGCCCGCTGCACACCCTGGGCGTCGGCGCGCAGCAGATGGTCGCACTCGCCCGCGCGGTCTCGACCGACGCGAAGGTCGTCATCATGGACGAGCCGACGTCGTCGCTCGAGCCGCGCGAGGTGGAGACGCTCTTCGAAGTGCTGAACCGGCTGCACGCCGAAGGCATCGCGATCGTCTACGTCAGCCACCGGATGGACGAGCTGTACCGGGTGTGTGACAGCGTCACCGTCCTGCGCGACGGCCGGGTCGTCCACAGCGGACCGCTGAAGCCGCTGCCGCGCATCGAGCTCGTGTCGCTGATGCTCGGCCGCGAGATCCGCCAGATCCGCGAAGAGGGCGTCACGGCGTTCGGCGAAGAGCACGAGGTCGAGCGCGAGCCGCTGCTCAAGGCCGAAGGCCTCTCCGGCCTGCGGAAGCTGCACGACGTCTCGGTGAGCATCCGGCCCGGTGAGGTCGTCGGCCTGGCCGGCCTGCTCGGCTCCGGCCGCAGCGAGACGGCCCGGGCCATCGTCGGCGCGTTCCCCCTCGACGGCGGCAGCGTGCTGCTGGCCGGAAAACCGCTGAAGAGGGGCAAGATCGCCCAAGCCGTGCGGGCCGGGATCGCGCTGCTGGCCGAGGACCGCAAGACCGACGGCATCATCCCGAACCTGTCCGTGCGCGAGAACATCGTGCTCGCCGCGCTGCCGGGACTCTCGCCGTTCGGCCTGGTCAGCAGGGCCAGGCAGGACCGGATCGTCAAGATCTTCATGGACCGCCTGCGGATCAAGGCCGCCAGTCCCGAGCAGAAGGTGTCGGAGCTGTCCGGCGGCAACCAGCAGAAGGTGCTCCTCGCCCGCTGGCTCGCCACCGGCCCGAAGATCCTCCTGCTCGACGAGCCGACCCGCGGCATCGACGTCGGCGCCAAGGCCGAGGTCCAGGCGCTGATCGACGAACTCGCGCAGGAAGGGCTGGGCGTCCTGCTTATCTCGTCCGAACTGGAGGAACTGATCGACGGCTCCGACCGCGTGGTCGTGCTGCGCGACGGCTCGGCCGTCGGGGAGCTGACCGGCGACCGCATCACCGAGGAAAACGTACTGACGGCCATCGCAGCGGAGGGTGACAACGATGTCCACCGCCACCCTTGAGCGCGCGAAGGTCACCGCGTGGCTGCAGGACTACGGCGTCTACCTGGCCGTCGTCGTGCTGCTGCTGTTCAACGTGGTGTTCACCGAGAACTTCCTGTCCGCGGCCAACTTCCGCACCCAGCTGGTGCAGGCGGCGCCGGTCTGCATCGTCGCGCTCGGCATGGCGCTGGTGATCGGCACCGAGGGCATCGACCTCTCGGTCGGCTCGGTGATGTCGATCGCCGCCGCGCTCATCCCCCTCTACCTGGGGGCGGGACCGATGAAGGCGATCATCGTGGCCGTCCTCGCCGGGATCGTGTCCGGCTTGTTCAGCGGCTACCTGGTGGCCTACCTGGGCATCCAGCCGATCATCGCAACGCTGGCGCTGCTGGTCGGCGGCCGCGGGCTCGCCCTGGTCATCGCCCACGGCCAGCTCGTCCAGCTGCACAACCGCGACTTCCTGCAGCTGGGCACCGGGGACGTCCTCGGCGTCCCGGTCATGGTCGTCGTCGCGGGCGTGCTGTCCGTGCTGGCCGGGCTGGTCGTGCAGCGCACGACGTTCGGGCGGCACCTGGTCGCCGTCGGCGGCAACCGCGCGGCGAGCTCCCTGGCCGGGCTGCCGGTGAAACGCGTGCTCGTCGGCGTCTACGTCATCTCGGGGGCACTGGCCGCGGTGGCCGGCGTGCTGGCGACGTCGAGGCTGGGCGCCAGCGACCCGAACGACCTCGGGCTCTTGATGGAGCTGTCCGCGATCACCGCGGTCGTCGTCGGCGGCACGCCGCTGACCGGCGGCCGGATCCGCGTGCTCGGCACCGTGTTCGGCGCGCTGCTCATGCAGCTCGTGCACGCCACCCTGATCAAGCACAACCTGCCGGACTCGACCGCGCAGATGGTCCAGGCGGCCATCATCGTCGTCGCGGTCTACGTCGCGCGCGAGCGGAGCAGCAGATGACCGCCACCACCACCGAACCCGCCGCGCGCAACGCCGCGTTCGCCGGAGTCCTGCAGCGGCAGGGCGCGGCCGTCGTGCTCGTGCTCGGCATCGCCGCCGCGTGGTTCGCCTTCCCGCGCTTCGGATCCGCGGACAACCTGCGCGACCTGGCGCTGCAGAGCTCGTTCCTCGCGGTGATCGCGCTCGGCATGACGTTCGTGATCATCTCCGGCGGCATCGACCTCTCGGTCGGCTCGAACTACGCCCTCGGTGGCGTGCTCGCCGCGTACGGCGCGCAGTACGGGCTGGTCGTGGCGATCCTGTTGCCGCTGGCGGTGTGTTCGCTGATCGGGTTCGTCAACGGCCTGCTCATCGCCCGCACCGGGATGGCGCCGTTCATCGTGACGCTGGCGTCGCTGCTGTTCGCCAGGGGGCTCCTGCTGGCCCTGACCTCCGAGGGCGCGACGACGTACAAAGTGGACGCCGGCTCGGCGTTCCTCTGGCTCGGCCAGGGCACGGTCTTCGGCATCGGCGTCCCGGTCTACCTGACGCTCGTCCTGTTCGCGCTCGGCGGCCTCCTGCTGCGCCGCACGCGCTTCGGCCAGTCGGTGTTCGCCATCGGCGGTGCCGAGCAGTCGGCGCTGCTGATGGGGCTTCCGGTCGCCCGCACCAAGATCAGCCTCTACACGCTCAGCGGCGCGCTCGCCGGCGTCGCGGGCATCCTCACCGCCGCGTACCTGCAGTCCGGCGTCACGGTGATCGGCGTCGGCACCGAACTCGACGCGATCTCCGTCGTCGTCATCGGCGGCACGCTGCTCACCGGCGGCGCCGGGACGATCATCGGCACGCTCGTCGGCGTGCTGCTGCGCACGCTGATCCAGAACGTCATCAACCAGATCGGCACCCTCGACTCCAACTACCAGACCGTGGTGAGCGGCGCCTTCCTGCTCGTCGTCGTGGTGATCCAGCGCCTGCTCGCGCGCTCCCGTACCCGCTGACCCCTGTCCCCTACCAGGAGGTTCAACGATGTTCCGCCCCGCCCGACTGGCTGCCGTGCTGGCACTGGTCCTCACCGGACTCGCGGTCCCCGCCGCGCACGCCGAGTCCCCACCGCAGTGGCAGCGGCTCACCCCGCCGCTGTCCACCCCGTGGACGAAGGACGTCTCCCCCGCCAACGCCCTCCCCGACTACCCCCGGCCCCAGCTGACCCGTGACAAGTGGCAGAACCTCAACGGCGTCTGGGAGTTCTCCTCGGCCAAGCCCGGCGAGGCCGCCCCGGTCGGCCGGTCCCTGGGAGAGCGCATTCTCGTGCCGTACCCGGTCGAGTCCGCGCTGTCCGGGATCATGCGCCACGAGACGAACATGTGGTACCGGCGGACGTTCCAGCTGCCGCGCGACTGGCGGGGGCAGCGGATCCTGCTGCACTTCCAGGCCGTCGACTACGACACCACGGTCATCGTCAACGGCAAGACCGTCAGCCGCCACACCGGCGGCTACGACGCCTTCTCGGCCGACGTCACCGACGCACTGACCACCGCACGCGACCAGGAGCTGATCGTCGGCGTCGCCGATCCGAACGACCAGGGCGGTCAGCCGATCGGCAAGCAGCGCCAGCCCGGTGACGGCATCTTCTACACGCCGTCGTCGGGCATCTGGCAGACCGTCTGGATGGAGCCGGTGGCGGCCGCGCGCATCGACCGCCTGGACGTCACGCCGGACCTCGGTTCCGTGACGGTGAACGCCGTCGTCGGCGGGCCGGTGAAGCAGCGCGTCGAAGCGGTGGCCTACGACCACGGCCGCCCGGTCGGGCGCGTCACGGGCGACGCGAACAAGCCGTTGAAGCTCAAGGTGGACCGGCCGCACCTGTGGTCCCCGGACGACCCGTTCCTCTACGACCTGCGGGTGAAGCTCGTCCCCTCGGGCGACGAGGTCGGCTCGTACTTCGGGCTGCGCACGATCGGCCTCGGCAAGACCGCCGACGGCAAGCAGCGGATGCTGCTCAACGGCAAGTTCGTCATGCAGGTCGGCCCGCTCGACCAGGGCTTCTGGCCGGACGGCATCTACACCGCGCCGACCGACGCCGCGCTGAAGTTCGACCTGGAACAGGAGAAGGCACTCGGCTTCAACATGGTGCGCAAGCACATCAAGGTCGAGCCGGACCGCTGGTACTACTACGCCGACAAACTGGGCCTCATGGTGTGGCAGGACATGCCGGCGATGAAGGACGACGTCGAGCCGTCGGCGGCTTCGCGGGTCAACTTCGAGTCCGAGATGAAGCGGATGATCGACCAGCACCGCAGCTTCCCGTCGATCGTGAGCTGGGTGCCGTTCAACGAAGGCTGGGGCGACTACGAGGTCGGCCGCATCGCCGATCTCGTCAAGTCCTGGGACCCGACGCGGCTGGTGAACGCCGAGTCCGGCGTCAACTGCTGCCGGTCCGAACCGGACAGCGGCAAGGGTGACATCTACGACGACCACACCTACACCGGCCCGGGCACGCCGACGCAGACCGGCCCGCGCGCGGCGGTCGACGGCGAGTACGGCGGCCTCGGCCTCAAGGTCGCCGGGCACGAGTTCGACGCGGCGGGCAGCTTCGCCTACGAAATGGAGCCCGACAGCGCGACGCTGACCCGGCGGTACGGCGAACTCCAGCAGCGCCTGCTGCTGGTCGCCCGGCGCTGCGGGGTGTCCGCGGGTGTCTACACGCAGACCACCGACGTCGAGAAGGAGGTCAACGGCTTCTTCACCTACGACCGGCAGGTGAAGAAGATGGACTTCGCGGCGGTCCGCGCGGCGAACCTCGCGGTGATCAAGGGTGCCACCGGCGCACCCGTGTCCGGTCCCTCGGTGCCGGCCGGAACGCCCGGGATCGACGGCATCGCGGCGTACCCCTTCGACGAGAACACCGGCACTTCGGCGAAAGACATCGTGGGCAGCCACGACGCCACGCTCGTCGGCGGCGCGGCCTGGACCGCGGGCAAGAACGGCTCGGCGCTGGCGGTGAACGGGTCGGGCCAGTACGCCGACACGGGTGCCGCGCTGGTGAACACCGAAGGCAGCTACAGCGCGGCGGCGTGGGTGAAGTTCAACGCCGTGGGTGACGGCTTCCAGACCGTGGTGAGCCAGGACGGCGACAGCAACAGCGCGTTCTTCCTGCAGTACTCGGGCGCGGACCACCGGCTGGCGATGAGCTTCGTGGGCACGCGGGCCCTGGCGCCCACCGCGCCGGAGCCGAACCGCTGGTACCACGTCGTCGGCGTCCGCGACGCGGCATCGGGCACGCTGAAGCTGTACGTCGACGGCCAATTGGCGGCGACGAAGAGCGTCTGCCTCGGCGAAGCATCGACGGGCCACACGGTGATCGGCCGCGGCAAGTACGGCGGCGGCCCGGTCGACTACCTCAACGGGGCGGTCGACCAGGTCCACGTCTACGACCGGGCGCTGTCCGACGCGGACGTGAGCGCGTTGTACAGCAGCGGCAAGTAGCGATTCGCCGGAATGGCCGCATCGGGTTTTCCGGTGCGGCCATTCCGCGGCTTCCGGCCGCGGTCGGCGGCCCTCACCCCTGCCGCGCGAGCAGCCCGGCCAGCAGGTTCGTGAGCCCCTCCGCCAGCCCGAACGCGGGCGGCTCCTCCCGCTCGGCCGCCGCCACGGCCGCCGTCGGGTTGGCCGCGGGCCACGAGCCCGACAGCAGGACCACCACCCCCCGGGCGAAGTGCCGGGCCGCCTCCGCCGGCAGCTCCGGCACCCGGATCCGCACCAGCTCGCCCAGCCGCTCGGTGTTCGCGGCGGCCCGGCGTTTGAAGCTGCGGGCGAACTCCACCGGGATGTTGCGCTCCAGCACCGGCGCCATCGAACTCAGCAGCTCGCACAGCACCGGCTGCCCGGTGAGCGTCGCCGCGATCGTCCCGGCGATCCGCTCCTCACGCGCGAAGCCGGGCTCCGCCGGCCCCGGTTCGCCGAGCGCGGCTTCGAGGTCGCCGAGCCAAGCCGTCCACGCGCTGTCGAGGACCTCCAGGAAGATCGCCTCGCGGCTGTCGAAGTACCGGATCACGTTGGACTTCGCCAGCCCGACGCGGCAGCTGAGCTCCCGCAGGCTGATGTCGGCGACCGGGCGCTCGGCGAGCAGCTCCCTCGCGGCGGCGAGGATGGCCCGCCGGCGCGCCTCGATCTGCTCGGGACGGCGGGCGCGCTGGAATCCGGCGCTCATGGCGCCGAGGCTACCGATCGGTCGAAGCCTTCGTTCCGGTTTCCCGGCGCGACTTGACCCGGCGGTAGCTCCAGCCCAGCAGCGCGAACAGGATCACCGACGACAGGATCAGGCTCGACCCGGTGCTCCAGCCGCTGAACGGCAGCGACTTCACCGTGCCCCAGACGATCCCCGCCGCCAGCAGCGCCAGCCCGGCCAGCACCGAGCCGGCGATGCGCAGCGGCGACGACACGCTGTCCTCGGCCGCCTTCATCGCGCGGTCGCGCACCGGGTCGACGTACCGCTCGAGCGCCGGGAACTCCGAGGCGAGCAGCAGCAACCCGGCCAGCACCAGCAGCAGCCCGGGGCCGGGCAACACGAGCAGCAGCACCCCGACCACCAGCAGGACGGCACCGGCCACCACCTTCAGGCCCCGCCTCATCCGCTTTCCGAGCCCCACGCGACCACTCCTGTCGTTTGGACCGATTCTTCCCGTCCCGGCCGCTGTCTGCCACTCACGAGAGCCCATACCCGCGCGGCGGCCACGACTAACGCGCAGAGCGTCGCCGAACCCAACCAGCCGACGACACCCGGCCAGACGTACAAGAGCTGCCCGAACGTGCCCCGCCGCCCGGCGAAGACGACCCCCATCAGGTCCGGCAGCAGCACCAGGACCACGCCGGGCACCAGGCAGGGCAGCAGCCGCAGTCCGGCCCGCCACGGGCTCGTCCGCCGCGCGGCCCACCGGCGCGCGTGGACGGAGCCGAGGGCGGCGAGCAGCACCGAAAGCAGGATCAGCCCGGCGAGCACCCGGTCCGCGACCACCCCGGCGGGCAGCGCGAGCTCCGGCGTACCGCCCTGGACCAGGGTGGCCAGGCCCTGCGCCAGCGTGTCCGCGTCGTTGTCCAGCGCCATGCCGGTGGTGGCGAGCACGGCGATGCCGTAGCCGTCCGGCAGCAGGAGCTGCGCGGCGGTGTGGCTGAACCACTCGCCGGTGTGGGACAGCCGTCCCGACGGATCGGCACGCCAGCCCAAGGCGTAGTCGCGCCCGGGTGCCGGGGTGTGCGCGAGCGCGACCGAGGACGGCGACAGGACACCGCCACCGTCACGCTGCGCGATCAGCCACCGCGCCAGGTCGTCCGCGGTGGTCAGCACGCCGTGGCTGCCACCGGTGAACCAGTCCGGTTCGGTCACCGGCACCTCGAACCCGAACGCCCGCACGTACCCCGGCGAGAGGTCCGCGGGCGGCTCGTCCACGGTCGTGCTCGACGTCATCCCGAGCGGCTGGAACAGGCGCGTCCGCAGGTAGGTGCCGAACGGCTGTCCGGCGACGACCTCGACGATCCGGGCGGCGACCTCGTAGTTCGGGTTGTGGTAGTGGAACCGCGTGCCCGGCTCGTCGGCGAGTTCGGCGTCCTTCAGCCGGGTGACGGCCTCGGCGAGGGTGTGCGGCTGCGGCAGCGCCAGATCGGGGAACGCCGAGTCGGCCATCCCGGACGTCTGGTCCAGCAGCATCCGGACGGTGATCTTCGCGCCGCGCGGGTCGGCGAGCCGGAAGTCCGCCAGGTACCGCGTCACCGGCTCGTCCAGCCCCAGCCGGCCCGCTTCGGCGAGCTGCAGGATCGCGAAGGCCGTCATGGACTTGCTCACCGACGCGATCGGCAGCCGGGTCGACGCCGTGAGAGGTGTGCCCGCGGCGTCGTGCCCGTACCCGGCGACGCGGACGACGTCCTGGCCGTGGGTGACCGCGACCGTGACGCCGGGCAGGCCGGTGTGGTCCAGGTAGGCGCGGACGTAGCTGTCGATGTCCCGCGGCGGGGCTGCGCCGGCCGGGGTGGCCGTGGCCAGCAGGAGGGCCGCCAGCACGAGGAGGAGCCGTGTCATGGCTGTGAAGGTAGGCAGCGCGGGGTGGCTGTCGCTGCTGCCGGACGGCCGGGGCGACCCCCTACTTTCGGCAGCTCCTTGACGGGCTGTCACGGCCGCCTTATCTTCAACTCATCGGTTGATAAACCATCTGGTTGACCAGGAGGTGCGGCTCATGCCGGGCGTGGTGGCGAGCTTCTGCATGTCGCTCGACGGGTTCGTGGCACGGCCCGACGACAGCGTCGGACCGCTCTTCGACTGGTACCAGGCCGGAGACGTCGAGGTGCCGATGGTCGGCTACCCGATGACGTTCCGCGTCGCACCCGCCAGCGCGCAGTACCTGAGCACGTTCCTCGATTCGGTGCGCCACAGCGCCTTCGTCTGCGGCCGCCGGGTGTTCGAGCACACCCACGGCTGGGGCGGCCGCCCCCCGGGCGGCGGCGCGGCGTTCGTCGTGACACACCGGCCCCCACCGGCCGGCTGGCCCGCGGACCACTTGGCGCCCTTCACGTTTTGCGCGGACATCGCGAGCGCGATCGAACAGGCCAAGGCGGCCGGCGACGGAACGGTGGGCGTTTCCGGGCCGTCGATCGCCCAGCAGCGCCTGCGCCTCGGCCTGCTCGACGAGGTGCGGATCGACCTGGTTCCGGTGCTGCTCGGCGCCGGCGTGCGGTACTTCGGGGACTCCGGCATCGGGAACGCCGAGCTGGAGCAGGTGGAAGTCGTTGCGGGGCAAGGGGTTACGCATTTGCGGTATCGGGTTCACTACCGCTGATCCCGGTTGGACACCACCTGATCGGTAACTGTTCAGGCCGTTTCGGGCTGTGAGCGGGGGTTGTGGGATGATCTTGTTGTGGGGGAAGGTGTTCGTCCGTCGTATGACGAGCTGGTCGCGTTGGTTGCAGCGCAGGCCGTGGAGCTCGCGCGGGCGCGGGAGGAGATCACCGCGTTGCGGGCGGAGGTCGCCGCACTCAAGCGCCAGCTGGGCACGAACTCGGGCAACTCCTCGATGCCACCATCCTCGGACCGGTTCGCCAAGCCCGCCCCCAAGTCACTGCGAGGCAAATCCGGACGCAAGCAGGGCAAGCAACCCGGAGCAGCGGGAGCGAACCTGTCCCTGGTGGAGAATCCGGACACGATCCTCGACCACGCACCGTCGGCCTGCTCGGGATGCGGCGCGGCCCTGCGCCGCGCCCACCGTGCGGGGATGATCCGGCGGCAGGTCGTGGACCTGCCACCAATCCACCCGTCGGTGACCGAGCATCGTCTGCACCGGTTGCGGTGCCGCGGATGCCACCACGTCACGACCGCACCCGCCCCAGCCGAGGCGACCGCGCCCGCCTGTTACGGACCGAACGTGACCGCGTTGGCGGTCTATCTGCTGACTTACCAGCACATCCCGGTGGCCAGGACAGCGCAACTGCTGCAGGACCTGCTCGGGGTGCCCGTGTCGACCGGCTGGGTCGCCGGTGTTCTCCCTCCGGTCGCCGCGCAGCTCGACGGGTTCGCCGAGCGGGTCGAGGACGCGTTGCGGGCCGCGCCGGTGGCGCACTTCGACGAGACCGGCATTCGGGTCGAAGGAAAGAACTGGTGGCTGCACGTCGCCTGCACCCCACGCCTGACCGCCTACCTGCCGCATCCCCAGCGTGGTGGTGAGGCGATGGACGAGTTCGGGATCCTCACTCGGTTCCGTGGTGTTGCGGTCCATGACGGGTTGATGTCATATCAGGACTTCGGGCGCAACCACGCCCGCTGCAACGCCCACCATCTCCGCGAACTGGTCGCGGCCGGCGAAGCGCATCCGGAGCACGCCTGGCCCCGGATCGCCATGAAGACTCTCGAAGAGCTCAATACCGCTGCTCATGCCGCCCGCGACGCCGGCCTGGCCGCGATTCCCGCCAATATCGTCGATCCGTTGCTCTCGAGGTTCGTCCGCACTGTCCACCTTGGTCTGCTGCACCCGCCGGATCGGGGTCGCAAGCAAAGCAAGACACGGAACCTGCTGGTGCGCCTACGCGACTACCAGCACCAAGTGCTGCTCTTCGCCCGCGACCTCACCGTCCCGTTCACCAACAACCAAGCCGAACGGGACCTGCGGATGATCAAGGCACAGCTGAAGATCTCCGGCGGCTGGCGCACACAACACGGCGCCCATGCCTGGCTGCGGGTTCGTGGCTACATCTCCACCGCACGCAAGAACGGCCTCCACATCATCACCGCACTCCGTGACGCCATCACCGGAAACCCCTGGCTGCCAACAACTATCGAAATTGCCTGAATAGTTACCCTGATCGTGTGATGAACTCATGTTCGATGCTCGGTAATCTTGAGCTATGTCCGACAACGCGACTCTCTCCTCCGACGCGGTGGCCATCGCCGACCGCATCGGTGAGCTGCTCGCGTGCATGCGCTCTGCCGAAGCCGAACTTGGTGCACTGCTGGTGGAAATCGAACAGCGTGGGGTGATGGAGCTCTTCGGCTACCGCTCTGCCGCTCGGCTGTTGGAGCATCTCGGCGATGTTCCCAAGCAGGCCGGCGAACGGATGATGAAACGCGCTCGCGCTCTCAATCCGGGCCGGAATCTCGACGGCAGCCCGATTCCCGCTTTGGCGCCCGCGACTGGTGTTGCCGCGCTGGCGGGGCGGTTGAGCAACCCGATGATCGATGTGATCACCGGGGTGCTCACCCAAGTCCCGCCCGAGCATCACGCGAACGTCGAAGTCGACCTTCTGACTTTCGCCGCCGATGCCGGACACAAGCAGGTCGCCGCCCTCGGCGCCCGCATCCTCGCCCACCTGAACCCCGACGGCGCCGAACCGGACGACACCGAGCCCGCCACCCCGACCCGGGAACTGTTCTTGCGCCGCAAGCGAACCGGGGTCTGGGAGTTGAACGGCACGTTCGACGACGAGACCGGCACCCGCACCAACGCCCTACTCGACTCGCTCGCCGAACGCCGCACCACCGACGACGGCCCCGACCACCGCACCCTGCCCCAACGCTACGGCGACGCCTTCTCCGACGCGGTCGACCTCGCCCTCAACTCCCCAGACCTACCCATGCAAGCCGGAGAACGAGCCCACGTGATGGTCGCGGTGTCGCTAGCCGACCTAAGGACCGGCGTGGGGACAGCCACTCTCGGCGACACCGGTGAGATGACCGCTGCCGAAGCCCGGGTGCACGCCTGCGACAGCATGCTCATCCCCGCCGTCCTCGGTGACAAGAGCGAACCGCTCAACCTCGGTCGCCTCCGCCGCTTGATCTCTGCCGGACTCCGCCGCGCCCTGTACCTGCGCGACCGCGGCTGCGCCTTCCCCGGCTGCCACCGACCACCACGCCACTGCCAAGGTCACCACATCCGCCACTGGGCCGACGGCGGACCCACCAACCTCACCAACCTCGTCCTGATGTGCGCCCACCACCACCGACTCCTGCACCGCTCCGGCTGGGAAGTCCGCATCGCCCCCGACGGCCTTCCCGAATTCCTCCCACCGGTGTTCATCGACAGGCGCCGAAAACCCAGGCGCAACAACCTCCACGAACCACTGCCATTCGCAGCCTGAGCCAGCCGGACACGGGAAAGGCCCGCAGCCATACGGCTACGGGCCCACACCCACGCCAATCCGGGCAGGCGACCGACTCAGCAGTCGCAGCGCATCGGCAGACCACGCCCATCGACCGCCAGCCGGCTCAACCGCCTGCAGGCTTCACTCGGCCGCCAGCAGCTGCTCGAACGGCACGAAATCCGGCTCCCCCGACGCAGAAGGCCGTCCACCCGCCAGCGAAGCCAGCTCCGCCCCTGCCTTCTCGATCCGCCGCTGCAACGCCCCCGAGGCCTCACCACTGCCCCAGTCGGACGAAGCCGCGTACACGCCCGTTGCGACCGGATCCGCCTTCAAATACCCGAACAACGGCCGCAACTGGTAGTCGAGCACCAGGGAATGCCGTTCCGTCCCGCCCGTGGCCGCGAGCAGCACCGGCTTGCCCACCAGCGAATCCGCGTCCAGTACGTCGAAGAACGACTTGAACAACCCGCTGTACCCCGCCGTGAACACCGGCGTCACCGCGATCAGCGCGTCCGCGCCGGTCACCGTCTCGATCGCCGTGCGCAGCTGCGGGCTCGGGAAGCCCGTCAGGAGGTTCTTCGTGATGTCCAACGCCACGTCCCGCAACTCCACCACCGACACCGAGACCGGTTCCCCGGCCGCGGCGACGGTCGCCGCGGCCAGGCGGTCGGCCAGCAGGCGGGTCGACGAAGGCACCGACAGACCCGCCGTCACCACTGCGAGCTTCATACCGTTGCCTCCACCGAAGCCGAAGCGGCCGCCTTCAGCGACGCGTGCGTCGGCGCGTCCGGGACGTGGGCGGGGCGCCGGGCGTCCAGTTCCTTGCGCAGCACCGGGATCACGTGCTCGCCGAGCAGGTCGAGCTGCTCCAGCACCGTCTTCAGCGGCAGGCCCGCGTGGTCCATCAGGAACAGCTGGCGCTGGTAGTCACCGAAGTTCTCGCGGAAGGTCAGCGTCTTGTCGATGACCTCCTGCGGGCTGCCGACCGTCAACGGCGTCTGCTCCGTGAACTCCTCCAGGGACGGGCCGTGCCCGTACACCGGTGCGTTGTCGAAGTACGGCCGGAACTCGTTCCACGCGTCCTGGGACTTCGGGCGGATGAACGCCTGGCCGCCCAAGCCGACGATCGCCTGGTCCGCCGATCCGTGGCCGTAGTGCTCGAAGCGCTGGCGGTAGAACGAGATCAGCTGCTGGAAGTGCGACGTCGGCCAGAAGATGTGGTTGGCGAAGAAACCGTCGCCGTAGTACGCCGCCTGCTCGGCGATCTCCGGGCTGCGGATGGACCCGTGCCAGACGAACGGCGGGACGCCGTCCAGGGGCCGCGGTGTCGACGTGAAGCCCTGCAGCGGGCTGCGGAACTTGCCGGACCAGTCGACGACGTCCTCGCGCCAGAGCCGGCGCAGCAGCGCGTAGTTCTCGATCGCGAGGGGGATGCCCTGGCGGATGTCCTGGCCGAACCACGGGTAGACCGGGCCCGTGTTGCCGCGGCCCATCATCAGGTCGACGCGGCCGTCGGCGAGGTGCTGCAGCATCGCGAAGTCCTCGGCGATCTTCACCGGGTCGTTCGTGGTGATCAGCGTCGTCGACGTCGACAGGATCAGCTTGGACGTCTGCGCCGCGATGTGGCCCAGCATCGTCGTGGGCGACGACGGGACGAACGGCGGGTTGTGGTGCTCGCCGGTCGCGAAGACGTCGAGGCCGACCTCCTCCGCCTTGAGCGCGATGCGGACCATCGCCTTGATCCGCTCGTGCTCCGTCGGCGTGGTGCCGTTGGTGGGATCGGTCGTGACGTCGCCCACCGTGAAGATTCCGAACTGCATGACCTGCTCCCTTCGCGAGCACCATCTTACATGCGCGTTCAACTACTTCCAAGCAAGAGATATTCCGGCCGTCAGGTGCTCCAAGGGCACCGGCTAAGGTCGTGGGCATGGACGCGGAGCTCGCTCGGCTGGGTTTGGCAGAACGTTCGGTACGACTACTCGCCGGTCGCGACATCTGGGCCTCGATCACCCCCTTGCTCGCCCCGCGCCGGAACCTGGTGGCCGCCTTCGGCCACGTCGGCCCCGGCGCGGCGGCCTTGCTGCCCTTGCAACCCGGCGACACGCTGATCACGGACGCGAGCCTGGACACGGTGCTGTCCGGCGCGACGAGCCCGCACGCGCTGCTGCACTGGGTCAAGGCGGGCGTGATCGTGCACTCGCTGCGGGGGCTGAACGCGAAGCTGGTGATCGCGGAGGACGACCCGTCCTTCGTCGTGGTCGGCTCGGCCGACGTCACCGCCGCCGGCCCGCGGCAGCTGTTCGAGGCCGTCACCGTCTCCCACGAGCGGCACACCGTCGAGGAGGCCCAGGAGGCCTGGCTCGAGTGGTGCGACCTCGCGGGCCCCTCGCTGACCGCCGGTGACCTGGAGCCGCTGCTGGAGCAGTACGGCGCCGGCAAGCTCGTCACGGCCCGCCCCGCGGCGACCCGGTCCGCCGCGGCCCGGCCGGTGGTGACCAGCCGCCCGGTGACGCCGGTCCGGCCCGCGGCCGCGACACCGCCGCCCTCGCCGGTGCGCCCGGCGGCCCCGCCCGCTTCCCCGGTGCGCCCGGGCGTTCCGGGCGCGGCTCCTTCGGGCGTGATCCGTCCGGGTGTCCCCGGTGGCCCGGCCACCACGACCCGCCCCGGCGCCCCGGGGAGCCCGGCCACCACGTCCGCGACCCGCCCCGGCGTCCCTGGGGGCCCGGCCGCGGACCACCCCGGCGCCTCGAACGGAGCCACCCCTTCCGAGGTCGCGGGCCCCGCACAGCCCGCCGCGGCCACGCCGGCCGCCTCCCCCGCCGAGCCGGGCACCACGCAGCCGGAACAGCCGGAGCCTGCCGCGGCCGCCGCCGAGCCCGGTTCCCCGAACGGGACCGCGGAACCGGTTGCGGCCGAGCCGGAAGCCGAAGCCCCCGAAGCCACTGACGTGCCCCGGCCGTCCTGGCCGCGGCCGGCCGAGCTGTACCTGGTCAGCCTCGTCGAAGGCGGCGAACCGAACGCCGAGGCCGCGTACCGGCTCGAAGAGCTGCAGCGCGAATACACCCACCCGGGCGAAGCCGGCGAGTCGCCGTTCCGCGTCGAGCTGCTCTGGGCCGACGACGGCCAGGGCCAGGACCCGCCGCGGACGCTCCGCCAGGGCGTGCACGTGATCCCCGTCTACAGCCAGAAGCAGGGCCGTCCCCTCGTCGGGTCGCGGATCGAGGCCCCCGGTCTCGTCCTGCAGGCGTACATCGACGAGTTCGCGTACCCCCGCCGTACCTACTGCTACGTCCTGACCCGGCAGTCGGCCGCCAAACCGGCCTTCGGGGACCTCCGCAAGGCCCTCGCCGCGATCGGCGAGAAGCCGAACTTCCGGAACAGCTTCCAGGTCCCGCGGAAGATCGAAGCCCTGCTGGGCCTGTGGCCCGACCTGGGCTACGACCCCCGCTGACGCGCGGCGTACGCCACTCCGGGGACGGGAGCGCGCGAAAGTTGTCGGGGTCGGCGGATATCCTGCACTACGGTGCAGGCGAGTCCGCACCACCACCAGCACTTTCGCGAGCCACGATCCGGGAGAACGACCCTGTGACTGCCGAGACCTTGTACGGGGCCGACGACCTGACGCATCTCGAGGGTCTCGAAGCCGTCCGCAAACGACCCGGGATGTACATCGGCTCCACCGACAGCCGGGGCATCAACCACCTCTTCTCCGAAGTGGTGGACAACTCGACGGACGAGGGTGTCGCCGGCCACGCGACGAAGATCGTCGTCACCCTGCACGCCGACGGCAGCGTCCAGGTGGACGACGACGGCCGCGGGATCCCGACCGGCACCCACGCCAAGTCCGGTTTGTCCGGCGTCGAGCTGGTGCTGACGCGCCTGCACGCCGGCGGCAAGTTCGGCGGCTCGGGCTACAAGACCTCCGGCGGCCTCCACGGCGTCGGCGCTTCGGCGGTCAACGCGCTGTCGCACCGCTTCGACGTCACGGTGAAGCAGGACGGCAAGGTCCACCAGATGTCGTTCAAGCACGGCGTCCCCGGCACGTTCGACGCGCCCGGCCCCAAAGCCAAGTTCACCCGCCGGTCCGGCCTGAACCTCGTCGGCAAGATGAAGCGCGGCGAGCGCAGCGGCACGTCGATCCGCTACTGGTACGACGCGCGCTACTTCGAGTCCGGCGCGGCGCTGGACGTCGAGGCCGTGCGGACCAAGATGCGCAACACCGCGTTCCTCGTCCCGGGCGTCACGTACGTGCTGCGCACGGCGATCGAAGACACGATCAACGAGGAGACCTTCCACTTCCCGCACGGCCTGGTCGACATGGTCGACTTCCTCACGCCGTCGGGCGAGAAGCCGGTCTGCGGCACGCTGCTGATCACCGGCGAGGGCACGTACAAGGAGAACGCGGCGGACGCAGCAGGCGTCATGCAGTCCAATGTGGAGCGGCACGCCGAGATCGAGGTGGCGCTGCGCTGGGGCACCGGCTACGAGCGCACGGTGGAGTGCTTCACCAACACGATCCGCAACGTCCACGGCGGCACGCACCGCCGAGGCTTCGACCGCGCGATGGCGAAGGCGTTGCAGGACGCCATCTCCAAGACCCGCGGGCTGCTCAAGCCCAAGGAGGACATGCCGACGATCGAGGACGTCCTCGAGGGCATGACCGCGGTCGTGCACGTCCGGCTCCCGGAGCCGCAGTTCACGTCGCAGACGAAGGACGAGCTGTCCACCGCCGGCATCACCCGGGTCATCCAGGGCATCGTCGACAAGCACGTCAAGGCCTGGACCGAGGACCGCAAGACCAAGTCCGAGGCCAAGGTCGTGCTGCAGAAGGTGGTCGACGCCTCCCGCGTCCGGCTCACCCAGAAGCAGCAGAAGGACGCCGCCCGGCGCAAGACCGCCCTGGAAGGCGCGGCGATGCCGCCGAAGCTGGTCGACTGCCGCACCACCGGCGTCGCCCGCAGCGAGCTGTTCCTGGTCGAGGGCGACAGCGCGCTGGGGTCGGCGCGGATGGCGCGCGTCTCGGAGTACCAGGCGCTGCTGCCGCTGCGCGGCAAGATCCTGAACGTCCAGAAGGCGTCGCTGGGCGACACGCTGAAGAACGCCGAGATCGCGTCGATCGTCCAGGTCCTGGGCGCGGGCACCGGGCGCACGTTCGACCTGACGACCATGCGCTACGGCCGCGTGATCCTGATGGCGGACGCGGACGTCGACGGCTCGCACATCCGCACGCTGCTGATCACGCTGTTCGCGAAGTACATGCGCCCGGTGATCGAGGACGGCCGGCTGTACGCAGCGATGCCGCCGTTGCACAAGCTGGTCACGAAGGGCCGCAACCCGGAGACGCACTTCACCTTCACCCAGCGCGAGATGGAGCAGAAGTTCGCCGAGCTGGAGAAGGCGGGCAAGAGCATCGTCACGCCGGTGCCGCGGTTCAAGGGTCTCGGCGAGATGGACGCCGACGAGCTGTGGGAGACCACGATGAACCCGGCGACCCGCTCGGTCCGCCGGATCACCATGGACGACGCCGAAGCCGCCGAGGGTGCGCTGGAGCTGCTGATGGGCGAGAAGGTCGAGCCCCGGCGGAACTGGCTGGTCGCCTCCTCCGACCGGGTCGACCGCGAAGCCATCGACGCCTGAGTTTTTCGTAGCTACCAAGGAGTTCTGCCGTGGCACGCCGCAAGGGCACCACCACCAAGGTCGATCCGAGCGCGTTCGACGCCGCCGGGGCGCAGGTCTTCGAGAACCCGCTGAAGACGGAGATCGAAGACTCCTACCTGGAGTACGCGTACTCGGTCATCCACTCGCGCGCCCTGCCGGACGCGCGGGACGGGCTCAAGCCGGTGCACCGCCGGATCCTGTACTCGATGAACGAGAACGGCTACCGGCCGACGCACGCGTACGTGAAGTCGTCGCGCGTGGTCGGTGACGTGATGGGCAAGTACCACCCCCACGGCGACGTCGCGATCTACGACGCGATGGTGCGGCTGGCGCAGGACTTCTCACTGAACGTCCCGCTGATCGACGGCCACGGCAACTTCGGCTCCCCCGACGACGGCCCGGCCGCCAGCCGGTACACCGAGGCGCGGATGTCGCCGGAGGCGATGCAGCTGGTCGGCGAGCTCGGCGAGGACACCGTCGACTTCCGCCCGAACTACGACGGTTCGCTCGAAGAGCCGTCCGTGCTGCCCGCGGCGTTCCCGAACCTGCTGGTCAACGGCACGTCCGGGATCGCGGTCGGGATGGCGACCAACATGATCCCGCACAACCTCGGCGAGGTCATCGCCGCGGCGCGGTGGCTGATCACGCACCCGTCCGCGACGCTCGACAAGCTGATGGAGTTCGTGCCGGGCCCCGACCTGCCGACCGGCGGCAAGCTGCTGGGCCTCGACGAGGTCCGCCGCGCCTACGAAACCGGCCGCGGCGTGGTCCGGATGCGCGCGAGCGTCGAGACCGGGCCACTCGAAGGCAGCCGCGGGCGGCAGGCGATCACCGTCACCGAGCTGCCCTACGGCGTCGGGCCGGAGAAGGTGATCGAGAAGATCACCGACGAGGTCAACAAGTCCAAGCGGCTCACCGGCATCGCCGACGTCAAGGACCTCACCGACCGCGAGAACGGCACGCGGCTGGTCATCGAGTGCAAGGTCGGCGTCAACCCGCAGGCGCTGCTGGCCGACCTCTACCGGCTGACACCGCTGGAGCAGTCGTTCGGCATCAACAACCTGGTCCTCGTCGACGGCCAGCCGCAGACCCTGGGCCTGAAGGAACTCCTGGAGGTCTTCCTCCGCCACCGCTACGACGTCGTCACGCGGCGCACGAAGTACCGGCGCCGCAAGCGCGAAGAGCGGCTGCACCTGGTCGACGGCCTGCTGATCGCGCTGCTGAACATCGACAAGGTGATCAAGCTCATCCGCGAAAGCGAGAACGCGCAGGCCGCGAAGGACGGCCTGATGACGCGCTTCAAGCTGTCGGAGATCCAGGCGACGTACATCCTGGACACGCCGCTGCGCCGGCTGACCAAGTACGACCGCCTCGAACTCGAGTCGGAGCAGGAGCGCCTGCGCGAGGAGATCGCGGAGCTGACCAAGATCCTCGACGACGAGTCGGTGCTGAAGAAGCTCGTCTCGGCCGAGCTGGCGAAGGTCGCGAAGGACTTCACGACCGAGCGCCGCACCGCGCTGATCGACGGCGACCTGAAGGAGGTCCTGGCCGCGTCCAAGCCGTCCGGGCCCCTGGAGGTCGCGGACGACCCGTGCCAGGTGATCCTGTCGGCGACCGGGCTCGTGGCGCGCACCGCCGCCGAGTCCGAAGAAGCCACCGAGACGCGTCGCCGCAACGGCCGAGTGAAGCACGACGCGGTGGCGGCATTGGTCCACACGACCGCGCGCGGGCAGGTCCTGCTGGTGACCAGTCGCGGCCGGGCGTTCAAGACCGACGTGCTGCCGCTGCCGGTGCTGCCCGAGCAGGCCGGCACGGTGTCGCTGCGCGGCGGCATGGCGGCGAAGGAACTGGTGCCGCTGGAGAAGGGCGAGACGGTCGTCGGGATCGCGCCGCTGGGCGAGCAGGCGGCGGGCTCGCCGGGCCTGGCGCTCGGCACCCGGGCCGGCGTCGTCAAGATCTGTTCGCCGGAGTGGCCGGTCCGCTCGGACGAGTTCGAGGTCATCTCGTTGAAGGACGGCGACGAGGTCGTCGGCGCGACGTGGCTGACGGACGGCTCGGAGACGCTGGCGTTCGTGTCGTCGGAGGCGTCGCTGCTGAAGTACGCGGCGTCCCTGGTCCGCCCGCAGGGGCTCAAGGGCGGCGGAATGGCCGGGATCAACCTGCCCGGCGAGGCGACGGCGGTGTTCTTCGGCGCGGTCCGCACGGACGACGACGAGCACGGCGAGCCGATGGTGATCACCGCGACGGGCCAGAGCGTGAAGATGACGCCGTTCAGCGAGTACCCGGCGAAGGGCCGCGCAACGGGCGGCGTCCGCGCCCAGCGGTTCCTCAAGGGCGAAACGGCGTTGCGGGTGGCCTGGATCGGCCCACGCCCGGCGGCCGCGGCCCGCAACGGCGACCCGGTGGAGCTCCCGGAGATCGACGTCCGCCGCGACGGCTCGGGCCACGCCCACCCCGGCCCGGACGTGGTGGGCCACCTCATCGAGCGCGGCTGATCCGTGAGGGGCCACCTCGGCAGGTGGCCCCTCACGCCCCGCTAGGCGACCTTGAACGACTGAGCGGCGCTGCCGCTGCAGGCCGCCTGGACCAGCTGGACGCTGTCCGCCGTGGACGAGCCCGGCACGGTCAGGCACTTGCCGCTGTGGCGGGCGACGAAGTGGTAGTAGCCGCCGCCCTCGGGCACCGGCTGCCACTGCTGGTTGCCGCCGCCGCTGTAGGACCACAGCTGCAGCCCGGCGTTGTCCGCGGTCGAGACGTCGGTGACGTCGATGACCTCGGCCGCGTTCGTCCGGTTGTTGATCCGGTCGTAGCCGCCGCTCGTCGGGGCGAACTGGTATTGCTGGGCGGCGGTGCCGTTGCACGTGTACTGCTGGATCACCGTGCCGTTGGCGCTGCCGGCCGCGCGGGCGTCGACGCACTTGCCGGACGCCTTGTTAGTCACCGCGTAGAAGGCCGCGGGGTCGATCGTGCCCGGGTCGGTCGGCCCGGTCGAGCCGCCACCGAGCCACTTGAGCCCGTCCAGCACGAACCGGTTCTGGTCGGCGCTCTCGAACGTCGACGACAGCGCCGTGTTCGTGTCGTAGTTCATCGCGTTGTGGCCGAAGTTGGCGTAGAGCATCTTGTAGTTCTTGTTCGTCCACGCGATCGGGTAATAACCGCTGTACCAGGTCTGGTTCGGGTCGGTGCCGATCGGGAAGGTGCCCTGGTCCATCGACGCCAGGACGGTGATGTTGCCGTTCTGGCGCAGGTCGTTCTGCCAGGCGTACCACTCCGACGTCGACGACCGGATCGTCGCCGGCAGGTTCGCCGTCGACGGGTGCGTGCGGTTCTCGATCTTCAGCGTCTCCGGGGTGGGGCCCCACGTGTTCGACGTGAACCGGCCGGTGCCGAGGAAGTCGTTGTGGAACCAGTTGGCGTACGACGGCGTCGAGCTGTCGTTGTAGGCGGTGACGTGGAAGCCGAAGAACCCGCCACCCGCCTGCATGTACCGCTGGAAGCCCTGGAACTGCGCCTGCGACTGCGGCTGGTCGTCGAGGAACAGCACCACCTGGTACTGGTCCGGGGTGATGGTCGTGAGCTGGTTCCAGTTGGTCGTCGCGGTGTAGGTGAACCCGTTGACCGACGCCTGCTGCGGGAACCAGACGTTCGCTTCCTTCTCGAAGCTGATGTGCGCGGCGTCGTAACTGCCGCTGTAGAAAGCCAGCACCTTGAACGGGGTCGCGGCCTGGACGGGCGGAGCGCCGAGGCTCAACCCCAGGCACGCGGCGAAGAACGCCAGGATCCGGATCAGCGGACGGCGGGATCTCATGGGCGGACCTTTCCGGTGGGGGACGGGGATCACCAGGGGCGGTGCGGGTACCGCAGGCCGAAGCCGAACGGGAACAGCGCGGGTTGGCCGTCGCCGGCGTTGATCGGCTGCTGGCCGGCGCTGCGCATCCAGGTCACCGGCAGCTTGCCGGTCGGGTTGTAGTCGCCGAAGAGAACGTCGGCGACACCCTGTCCTTCGCTGCCCGGGAGCCACGATTCGAGGAGCCCGGCCCAGTCCGGCAGCTGCGCGGCGATGTCGAGCGGACGTCCGGACACGAGCACGACCACCGTCGGCACCCCGGAGTCCTTCAGCTTCTGCAGCGTGGCGAGGTCGGTGGCGTCCAGCCCCATCCCCTGGGGCCGATCGCCCTTGCCTTCGGCGTACGGCGTCTCCCCCACGACCGCGACGGCGACGTCGTAGCTCTGGTCGATCCCCGTGCCGTCCTTGGCGAAGGTGACGTTCGAGGACTTCTGCCGGAGGCCCTGCAGGATGGTGGTGCCCGGGATGACCGGGCCGCCGGTGCCTTGCCACCCGACCGTCCAGCCGCCGGACTGGTTGCCGAGGTCGTCGGCGTTCTTGCCGGCCACGAAGACCTTGCCCCGCTTCGAAAGCGGCAGGACATTCCCTTCGTTCTTCAGCAGCACCTGGGATTCCCGCACGGCCTGGCGCGCGAGATCGCGGTGCGGCTTGCTGCCGATCGTGTTCAGGAACCGGCGGTCGGTCAGCGGGTGCTCGAACAGGCCGAGCTCGAACTTCTTGGTGAGGATGCGGCGGTTGGCGTCGTCGATCCGGGACATCGGCACGCGGCCCTGTTCCACCAGCGACCGCAGCGTGTCGATGAACTTCTGCCACTCGTAGGGCACCATCACCATGTCGATGCCGGCGTTGATCGACGCCTCGACCTCTTCCGGGGTGAAGCCGCTCTTGCCGTCGATCTTGTCGACGCCGTTGTAGTCGGAGACGACGATCCCGGTGAACCCGAGTTCCTTCTTGAGGACGTCGTTGACCAGGTAGGAGCCGGCGTGCATCTTGACGCCGTTCCAGCTGCTGTAGGAGATCATCACCGAGCCGACCCCGCGCTGGATCGCGGCCTTGAACGGCGGGAGGTGGATCGCGCGCAGCTCCTGCTCGCTGATCTCGGTGTTGCCCTCGTTGACGCCGCCGGTGGTGCCGCCGTCGCCGACGTAGTGCTTGGCGGTGGCCAGCACCGAGCCGGGCTGGTTCAGCCGGCGCCCCTGCAGGCCGGTGATGATCGACGTCATCTGCGTGGCGAGCTGCGGGACCTCGCCGAAGGACTCGTAGGTGCGGCCCCAGCGGTCGTTGCGGGCGACGCACAGGCAGGGCGCGAAGTCCCAGTCGATCCCGGTGCCGGAGACCTCTTCCGCGGTGGCGCGGCCGATCTTCTCGACCAGCCGCGGATCGCGCGTCGCGCCGAGGCCGATGTTGTGCGGGAAGACGGTGGCGCCGTAGAGGCCGTTGTGCCCGTGAACGGCGTCGACCCCGTAGATCAGCGGGATGCCCAGCGGCGTGGCGAGCGCGGCCTTCTGGAAGCCGTCGTACATGTCGGCCCAGGTGACGGGGGTGTTCGGGGCCGGCTGCGAGCTGCCGCCGGAGAGCAGCGAGCCGAGCCGTCCGGTGGTCACGTCCGCCGGGCTTTTGACCCCCAGGCGTTCGGCCTGCATCATCTGGCCGAGCTTGTCGTCGAGGGACATCCGGCCCAGCAGGTCGGCCACCCGCACCTTGACCGGCCGCCAGGCGTCCCGGTAGGCCGGGCCGTGCTGCCCGGCCGTCGCGGGTGTTTCCGACGCCAGCAGCAACGCCAGAGCCAGCGCGCCGATACCGAGCCTGCGTTCGAGGCGCATCCGGGTCCTCCTCGTCGAGCGACCAAAATTCACGCCTTGAATTAATGCATAGCCGTTACGGGTTGGTCCAGACCTCTGAATGAACTCGGTTTCCGCTCAGCGGGATGGGACTTCCGGTCGGGAACTGGCCTGATTCGGCCATACGGTGACACCATGACTCGCGAACACGAAGACCTCCTGGGCCTGCTGGCCGAAGTCCGCAAGCGCTTGCTGATCCCGGCCCGCGGCATCTCGGACGCCGACGCGGCCAAGCGCACGACGGTCAGCGAGCTGACCCTGGGCGGCTTGATCCGCCACCTGGCCACGGGCGAGCGCCTCTGGCTGCAGATCCTGCGGACGGCCGACGGATCGCTGCCGGACGGCATGCTGGACACGGACCAGTACGCGATGAGCGAGACGCTGTCCCACTGGCTCGCGGCTTACGCGGAGGCCGCCGCCGCGACGGACGAGTACGTGGCTTCGCTGCCTTCACTGGACGTCGAGGTACAGCTGCCGACGACGCCGTGGTCACCCCCGGAACCCCAGTTCTGGTCGGCCCGCCGGATCGTGCTGCACCTGATCCACGAGACGGCCCAGCACGCCGGCCACGCGGACATCATCCGCGAGTCGCTGGACGGCGCGAATTCGACCGCCCAGCTGGCTTAACGGTCCGAGCGCAGCGAGGCCGGGTCGAAGGATTCCCAGTACGCGTCCTCGTCCTCGGCACTCGCGGCCGGCGCGGGTTCCGGCGATGAAGGCGCGGCCCCCAGCCGTTCGGCTCGCAGCCGCTGGAACTCCTCGACCGTCATGCCGGGGTCGTCGTCCTCGGCGCGGGCCGGGGCCGGCATCCCGGTCATCTGCTCGATCATGGCCGTCATGTCCTCGCCGAGCAGCAAGGCCACCTTGTTGTAGCCGTCCTGGGTCGCCTCGCGCATCGCCGCCTGGGCGATCTCCACCACCAACGGCCCCAGTCGCTCGCCCAGCTCCACCGCCGAGGGGGCCAGCCACAGCCGCAGGAGTTTGCCGCGGGCGTCGACCGTCACCTCGACCTGGCCGTCGAGGTCGTGGGCCGTGCCCGACGCCGACGCGAGCAGTTCCTCCACGCGGGCCATGGCCTCTTCGCGGGCCCGGGCCTGGGCGATCAGCTGGCGGGTCGTGATCACCGCGGTCCCCCACCGTAGGAGTAGGTCTCGGCGTCCGGGTCGTCGTCCGGAATCGGCTCGTAGCCCAGGGTTTCCAGCTGCTCGCGATCGACGACGGGCGACAGCGCGTGGTACATCCGGTCGCCCGCGCGGCGGGTCGCGCGCTGGGCCAGCTCGAAGATCCGGTCGGCGAGCACCGCGGACCCGTGCCGCAGCTCCGATCGGTGGATCGACACGCCCGTCAGCAACCCGCCCGGCGCCACCTGGACCTCGATGCCGCCGGACGAAGCCTTGCCCACCACCGGACCCGAGCGCGCGAGGCGGGCGGACGCCTCCGCGCCCGCCCGCTCCGCCTGTTCGGCGATCCGCGCGGACGCCAGGTCGATGTCGAATTCAGCCACAGCTCACCCCGTAGGCCGGTAGAAGCCGATGAACGACTGTCCCGCGTTCGTGGTGCGGATCTTGCTGACCTGCACCGGGTCACCCGCCTCGACCATCTGGCCGTCGCCGATCACCATCGCCACGTGCCCGGACCACACCACGAGGTCGCCGGGCAGCAGCTGGTCGATCGAGGGCACCTCGGCCCCGACCGTCTGCTGCGCCGCCGTCCGCGGCAGCTGCAGGCCGGCGTCCTGGTAGGAGGTCATGGTCAGCCCGCTGCAGTCGAGGCCGACACCGCGGGCCGTGCCGCCCCACACGTACGGCACGCCGAGCTGGGAGAGCGCGTTGCGCACGGCCTTCGCCGCGGTTTCGTTCGGCGCCATGACCTGCTTGCCGCCGGGCAGGTTGATCGCGACGCCGCTGCCGGGCTGCGGCGGAATCGCCACCGGTAGCCGCGGTTTGTGGACGGCGCCACCGCCGCCACCGCCGCCGCCACCTCCCCCGCCGCCACCGCCGTCCGAACCGCCGGAGTACCCGCTGTTGCTGTTGAACGACGATCCGACCTTGGTCGCGGGAGCGGCCGACGAAGCCGACGTCGACTGCTCGCCGCCACCGAGCCGGCCACCGATGGCGGTCAGGTCGTTGATCGTCTGCTCGCTGAACGTCGCCGCCTGCCCGGTGAGCTGGCTGATCTTCGTCTGCAGCTTCATCAGGATGTCGCGCGAAGCGGCGCCGCGGCTCTCCGGCGGCTGGATGGTCTTCACCGCTTCCAGCGCCTTCATCGACGCCGCGATCTCCTTGATGATCTGGTCGCGGACCTGGTCGTTCTTGATCTCGCCGACGTGCAGCGTCTCGGCCGCCTCCGCGACGGCCTTCTCGATCTCGGCGCTCTCGTCGAGGAGGTCCTGGACCTCCTTCTCCAGGCTCTGCGACGTCGCCGTGGCGCGGTCGGTCGTCGAGCCGGAGCTGGCCGAAGCCAGCGAAACGCGCTGGTCCGACGCGACGTCGCGGGTGCGGCCCACCGACGTCTGCAGCGCGACGTGCGCGTCCCGCGCGCCGCCGATGGCCGCCGGGTCGTGGCGCAGCTTCTGCGCGAACTGGTTCGTCGTGTCCAGGCCGTGCCGGACGAGCTGGTCGGTGTGTTGCTCGGTCACGCGCGGTCCTGCCCGAGGTCGCCGCCGAGCCGCCGGAGGACGTCGCCGTGTTCGCCCTCGACCGCCGCGTAGTTGCGATCGGTCTGCCGGGCGGCTTCGCCGACCTGCCCCCAGCCGCCGCCGACGCGGTGCATCTTCTCCTGCAGCGCACGCATCCGGCCGCTGTAGGCGCCGGAGAAGCCGGACTCGCCGCCCATCTCGGAAAAGCCGTGGCCACCGAGCGTCACGTGCGGGCCGACGTGCCGCTCCGCAGCCCCCTTGACGTCTTCCCCGAGCGGGTCGACTTCGCGCGCGTACCGCGTGTACGCGCCCTCATCGACGTGAAACCCCGAACCGTCCACTGGCCCTCCCTGTCACCGAGGATGCGACGTACGCGAGGCACCCCCGGTTCCCTGTGCGGGAATCAGCCTAGTCCACGCTCCGTACCCGGGTGGGCGAATTGCCCGGAGTCAGCCGGTGACCTTCTTGAGCCAGTTCGGGTCCTGCCAGGACACGATCGAGCCGTTCGCGGTGACCGTCGGCGTGCCGAACCCGGACTGCCCGCCGCCGAAGTCCTGCGCCAGCTTCGGGTCGTTCTCGATCTGCTGGAACGCGGTGTTCAGCTGCTGGTCGTAGGTGCCGGCGTTGACGGTCTGGGCGAACTCCGGGTCGGTGATCCCGACGTTCTTGCCGAGCTCGATCAGCTGCGCCTTGTCGTAGCCGCGCTTGCCCTCTTGCGGCTGGTTGGCGAACAGCGCGTCGTGGAACTGGAGGAACTTGCCGGCGTCGGCCGCGGCCAGCGCCGCGTTCGCCGAGTCGAGCGAGTAGCCCGGCGGGCTGGAGCGCTGGTTGAGCAGCGGCACCATGTGGTAGCGCACCTGCAGCTTGCCGTCGTTGATCGCCTGCTCGACCTGGCTCTTGTACTGCTTCTCGAACTCGCCGCAGATCGGGCAGAGGAAGTCGGCGTAGACGTCGATCGAGGCCTTGGCGCCGGCCTTCCCCACGGTGACGACCACGCCGTTGCGCTTCTGGGTGACATCGCCCGCCAGCGCGCTCGCCGACGCGCCGGGGTTGATCACCTGGCCCTCGGTCTGGTTCCGGTCCGCGATCGTCCAGATCACGCCGCCGATCACCAGCAAGGTCAAGACGACCACGGCACCGATGCCGATGATCCACTTCCGCTTGTCCCCGGACGCGCCCCTGGCCTGGGCCACCGCCCTCGCCCCACCGGCCTGCGCCGCCTGACGGCGCTTCCGTGCGGTCCGCTCTGCTCCACCCACTGTGTATCAGTTCCCTTCCGCGATACCCGAGTAGTCGGGTCCGGGTTCGCCCGAGTTCCCGCGACCTCGCGCCAGCCAGCCGTCGAGCGACAGCGAGGTGCGCGGACGCGCCAGCAGCCACACCGCCAGCAGCGCAAACCCCGTGTCGCGGAGGATCTCCTGCGGGTACTCGGTCTGCCCCGCCGCCACGTGGCCACCGCCGCCGAAGCACCCGCAGTCGATGCTCAGGCCGCGCGCCCACGATTGGGCGATACCGGCGATGAGCACGAGCAGCAGCCCCAGCGCGGCCGCGGCGGCCCACCGGGTCGCCAGGCCGGCGAGCAGCAGCAGCCCGAGCACGAGTTCCACGAGCGGCAGCGCGATGGCCACCATGTCTTCGAGCGCGTCCGGCAGCACCTCGTACGCCTGCACGGCGATCAGCGTCTGGCCGGGATCCGCCAGCTTGAGCGCACCGGAAACGAGCCAGACGGCCGCCAGCCCGAGCCGGGCGAGCGTGCCGACGGTGTTCAGCACGGGTTGGGACGGTCGCACCACGCGCTTAGGCTAACGGGGGGACCTGAGAACAACGTGAGGCGGAGGGAGCGGCCGGATGCGGTGGCGCACGCTCCTCGGCTCGGCGTTGCTGCTGGTCACCGCGTCGGCGTGCGGCCCGGCGAAGGTCTCGCCCACGGACTCGCTCGTCACCCGGGCGAGTGCCGCGGATCACCTGACCATCGGCATCCGGTTCGACGCCCCGGGGCTTTCCGAGCACACCATCGACGGCCGGTTCGTCGGGTTCGACGTCGACGTCGCGACTTTCGTCGCGAGCGAGCTCGGCGTGCCCGCGAAGGACATCACGTGGCGCGAGACGACGTCGGCGACGCGGGAAACGGACCTCACCTCCGGCGCCGTCGACCTGGTCGTGGCGAGCTACTCGATCACCGACAAGCGCAAGCAGGTCGTGTCGTTCGCCGGCCCGTACTTCACCACCGGCCAGGACCTGCTGGTGCGGCGGACGTCGGCCGACATCGCCGGGCCCGAGGCGCTGAACGGGCGCCGGCTGTGCTCGGTCACCGGGTCGACGCCGGCGCAGCAGGTGAAGGACAAGTACGCCCAGGCCGTCCAGCTGGTCGAGTACCCGCGGTACTCCGACTGCGTGACCGCGCTGCTCGCCGGGCAGATCGACGCGGTGACCACGGACGCGGTGATCCTGGCCGGCTACGTCGCGCGCGACCCGGAGCTGCTGAAGATCGTCGGGAAGCCGTTCTCGAAGGAGAGCTACGGCGTCGGCCTGCGCAAGGACGACACCCAGGGGGTGGCCGCGGTCGACGACGCCATCCGGAAGATGATCTCCTCCGGCGAATGGCTGCGCTCGCTCAACGCGAACATCGGCCCGTCCGGTTACCAGCTGCCCCCGCCCCCCGAGGTCACGTCGAAGTGAAGCTCCCCGACCTGCCGGTGCGTGCCGTGCTGCCCGACGTCGTCGCCGCGCTCGACGAACGCGGCACCGCGGTGCTCGTGGCGCCGCCCGGCACGGGGAAGACGACGCTGGTCCCGCTCGCCCTGGCGGCGGCGGCCGAGGGCCGGGTCGTGGTCGCCGAGCCGCGGCGGCTGGCGGCCCGCGCGGCGGCGGCGCGGATGGCGGCGCTGCTGGGTGAACCGGTCGGCGAGACGGTGGGCTACGCCGTGCGCGGCGACCGGAAGGTGTCCGCGCGGACCCGGATCGAGGTCGTGACGTCGGGGCTGCTGGTGCGGCGCGTGCAGGGCGATCCGGAGCTGCCCGGCGTCTCGACGGTCCTGCTCGACGAGTGCCACGAACGGCACCTGGACGCCGACCTGCTGCTCGCGCTGCTCTTGGACGTCCGCGCCGGGCTGCGCGAGGACTTGCGGCTGCTGGCGACGTCGGCGACGGTCGCGTCCGGGCGGCTCGCGGCCCTGCTCGGCGACGCCCCGGTGGTGACGGCCACGGCGCGGACGTACCCGGTGGAGTTCTCGTACGTCCCGCCCGCTCGCGGTGAGCGCGTCGAGGCGTGTGTCGCGCAGGCGGTGCGGACCGCGTTGTCCGACGGGGACGGTGACGTCCTCGCCTTCCTTCCCGGCGCCGGGGAAATCGCCCGGACGGCGGGTCTGTTGTGTTTGTCCGATGTGGACGTTCTCCCGCTGCACGGCCGGTTGTCGGCGGCGCACCAGGACGACGCGCTCCGGCCGCGTGACCGGCGGCGGGTGGTGCTGGCGACGGCGGTGGCGGAGTCGAGCCTGACGGTGCCGGGCGTGCGCGCGGTGGTGGACTCGGGACTGGCGCGCGTGCCGCGCGTCGACCACCGGCGCGGGCTGCCGGGGCTGGCGACGGTCCGGGTGTCGGCGGCGGTGGCCACGCAGCGGTCCGGCCGCGCGGGCCGGGAGGCGCCCGGGCGGGCGTACCGCTGCTGGGCCGAGCACGAGCAGGCGACGCTGCCGGCGTACCCCGAACCGGAGATCCGCACGGCCGAGCTGGCCCGGCTGGCGCTGGAGCTGGCGTGCTGGTCGACCCCCGACGGCAGCGGGCTGGCCTGGTGGGACCCACCGGGCGAAGGCGCGCTGGCCGCGGGCCGGGCGCTGCTGGTGACGCTGGGCGCGACGTCGTCGGACGGGACCGTGACCCGGCGCGGACGCCGGATGGCCGAGCTCGGCCTGCACCCGCGGCTGGCCCGCGCACTCCTGGACGGATCTTCCGAAGTGGGCGCCCGCAACGCGGCCGAGGTGGTGGCGCTGCTGGACGCGGGCGCGACGCTGACGGACGTGCACGCGGAGCTGAGACGCCTGCGCTCGGCGGGGGACGAAGGAGCGCGGCGCTGGAAGCGGGAAGTGCGGCGGCTGGAGGGCTTGGTTTCACCCGCCCGCGCAGCCGGCCGGCCCGATCCCGCGCTGGTCGTCGCCCTCGCCCACCCGGAACGGCTCGCCAAGCGGCGTCCCGGCGGCGCACCCGTCTACCTCATGGCCGGCGGCACCGCCGCCGAACTCCCGCCCGGCAGCGGCCTCGACGCCGAGTGGCTGGCGATCGCCGAAGCCACCCGCGATCCCGGCCGCGTCCACGGCACCATCCGCCTCGCCGCGGCCGCCGACGAGACCCTCGCCGTCCGCACCGGCCAGGTGTCCGAAGTGGACGAAGTCACCTGGGACGGCGACGTCGTCGCCCGGCGGGTCCGCAAGCTCGGCGCCATCGTCCTGTCCGAGAAGCCGCTCAAGCACGCCGACGTCCGCGACGCCCTGGTCACCGGCCTGAAATCCGAAGGACTCGGCCTCCTGAAGTGGAGCCAGGACGCGATCCGCCTCCGTGAACGGATGGCCTTCCTGCACCGCGTCCTCGGCCCGCCCTGGCCCCCGGTCGACGACGCCGCCCTGTTGTCCGATGTGGACTCCTGGCTCGACCTCGGCACCGCTCGCCGGAAGTCCGACCTGGCGAACATCAACGCGGGCACCGCACTGAAAGCCCTCCTCCCCTGGCCGGAAGCGGCGAAACTCGACGACCTCGCCCCGGACCGCCTCGAAGTGCCGTCGGGGTCGCACATCCGCGTCGACTACCGCGGCGACCAGCCGGTGCTCGCCGTGAAACTGCAGGAGACCTTCGGCTGGACCGAAACCCCGGTGATCGCCGGTGTCCCGGTGGTGCTGCACCTGCTCTCCCCCGCCGGACGGCCCGCGGCGATCACCGCCGACCTCGCGTCCTTCTGGACGTCCGGCTACCCGGCCGTGCGCGCCGACCTGCGCGGCCGCTACCCGAAGCACCCCTGGCCGGAGGACCCCGCCGGCGCCGTCCCGACCCGGCACACCCGCCGCCGCACCTGACGAAAGTCGGGGGCGGCCCGCGACCGTCGTCCGATGCCCGCGCACCCCCGCGGACCGCAGACTTCGACGCATGATCACACTCAGAGGACTCACGAAGCGCTACGGGGAGAAGACCGTCGTCGACGCACTCACCTGTGACGTCGCTTCGGGCCAGGTGACCGGGTTTCTCGGCCCCAACGGCGCCGGGAAGTCGACGACCATGCGGATGACCGTCGGGCTCGACCACCCGCAAGCGGGTGAAGCCCTGGTCGGCGGGCGGCGCTACGCCGAGCTGCGGCACCCGCTGCGCGAGGTCGGCGCGCTGCTCGACGCCAAAGCACTGCACCCGGGCCGCAGCGCCGGGAAGCACCTGCTGGCCATGGCCCGCAGCAACGGCATCGCGGCGAGCCGCGTCGAGGAGGTGCTGGCGACGGTCGGGCTGTCCGATGTCGCCGGCAAGCGGGCCGGGCAGTTCTCGCTCGGCATGGGACAGCGGCTGGGCATCGCGGGCGCGCTGCTCGGCGACCCGGGGGTGCTGCTGTTCGACGAGCCGGTCAACGGCCTCGACCCGGACGGCGTCCGCTGGGTGCGGCAGCTGATGCGATCGCTGGCGGCCGAGGGGCGGACGGTGTTCGTCTCGAGCCACCTGATGAGCGAGATGCAGCTGACCGCCGACCACCTGGTGGTGATCGGCAAGGGCAAGCTGCTGGCCGACGCGCCGGTGGCGGAGTTCATCGCGGGCAATTCCCGCACGACGGTCTCGGTCCGCGTCCCGGCCGACGGCGACCGCGCCGCGCTGGACGCGCGCTTGCGTGCCGAGGGCGGGCTGACGCACCCGGGCGAGCCGGCCGAGCTGGTGGTGGACGGCGTCGACGTCACCCGCGTCGGCGACCTCCTGCACGAGCTGGGGATCCGCGTGCACGGACTCGCCGAGCGGACGGCGTCGCTCGAGCAGGCCTACATGGAACTGACGGCTTCTTCGGTGGAATACGGGGTTTCGGCATGACGGCACCGGTCGAAGTACGCGGCGGCGGGCTCCCGGGAGCGGTGGCCGCGGAGTGGACGAAGTTCTGGTCGGTCCGGGCGACGTGGTGGTGCCTGGCGGCGGGAACGGCCCTGATGCTGTGCTACGGCACGCTGTCGGCGATCGCCCAGCGCCTCGGAGACGAACCGCAGGGCGCCCACACGATCGCCCTCGGCGGCGGTTTCTACCTGGCCCAGTTCGCGGTGATCGCGCTGGCGGCGCTGTTCGTGACGAGCGAGTACGCGGGCGGAGGAATCCGCTCGACGCTGCTGTGGACACCGGTCCGGTCCCGCGTGGTCCTGGCGAAGGCGGCGGTGCTGGCGCCGGTGCTGTTCACGTACGGAGTGCTGCTGTCGTGCGCGGGAATGGCCTTGGCCACCGCGGTGATGGACGGCCACGGCCTGCCGACGTCGTTCGAAGCGGGCTTCACGACGGCGTCGGGCATGGGCGGGTACTTCGCGCTGCTGGGTCTGTTGTGCGCGGGAATCGGCTGGGCGTTGCGCAGCGCGGCCGGGACGCTGGTGTCGGTGATCGTGCTGCTGGTCCCGCTGCCGCTGATCGCGGCGTCGCTGGGCCTGCCGGAGGCGATGCCGTACTTCCCGGGCATCGCGGGGGTGAACGCCATGGTCGAGGCGGGACAGCCGAACCCGATCACGATGACGGCCGCCCCGTACGCACCTTGGGTGGGCTTGGTGATCTGCGCGGCCTGGGCCGCGGCGGCGTTGCTGGCGGGCGCGGCGGTGTTGCGCCGCAGGGACGCCTGAACGCCCGGTGCGATATTGCCTTGCCGCCCCAGGAGAGCAGTGTCTACGTTCCGGTGATGCGTTCGCGACTGCTGGCGGTGACCTTCGACGCGGAGAACACGGCAGGACCGGCACGCTTCTGGGCCGGCCTGCTCGGCCGGGAGGTCGTCGAGGATGCCGGCGGTGTGCTGCTGCCGGGCGGGGACGCCCAGCTCGGCCTGCGGTTCGTCCCGGGCCGCGCTGGCCGGCTCGGCGCGAACCGGATGCACCTGCACCTGACCAGCGCCGACCTCGACCACCAGCGGCACACGGTGGCCACGGCGGTCCGGCTCGGTGGCCGCCACGTCGACGTCGGACAGCGGCCCGAGGAGGGGCACGTCGTCCTGGCCGACCCGGCAGGCTACGAGTTCTGCGTGATCGAGCCCGGCAACGGCTACCTCGCCGGGTGCGGGCCGCTGGGCGAGCTCACCTGTGCCGGAACCCGGCAGGCCGGCCTGTTCTGGAGCGAGGCGCTGGGCTGGCCCGTGGTGTGGGACCGGGGCGAGCAGATCGCGATCCAGTCACCGCGCGGCGGCACGAAAGTCGCCTGGGACGCCTGGGACGGCACGCCCGTGACGCCGGAAGCGGGGCCGAACCGGCAGCGCTTCGAGCTGCTCCCGGCGGACGGCGACCAGCGGGCGGCGGTCGACGCGCTGATCTCCCTCGGCGCCACTCGGCTCGAGGCCCGCACCGACGGCACCGTCGTGCTGGCGGATCCGGACGGCACCGAGTTCCGCGTGCGGCCGGCCGACCGCGACCCCGCCGGGTCGCCACCCCGGTCCGGGTGACCGCCGGATTGCTCAGCCGGCTGCGAACACCACGACAGGGTGGCGGGCCACCGGGCCGAGGTCAGCCCACGCCGATCCCCGCGAGGATGTCCCGGGCGCTCGCGACCAGCTCAGCCAAGTCGGGCGGCGCAAGCGATCCCGTCCCCGCCAGCGCGCCGAAGATCGTCCCCTCCATCCAGTCCACCACCACCCTCGCGTGCCGCGAAGGGTCCGGGGAACCGGCCGCCTCCAGGGCGGCCGCCGCTTGGCGGCGGATCTGCAAACCGCCCTCGTCGTACACCGCCCGCAGCTCCGGGCGCCGGGTCGCCTCCAGTGCGAACTCGTACCGCGCCAGCATCCGCGTCCGGCCCGCGGTGATCGCGTCGAACGCATACCCCGCGACGAACTCCGCCAATCCGCCACCGCCACCGGTCAGCGGGGCCTGGTCCAGGACCACGATCCGCGCGATCGTCAGTTCCAGCAGCGCCGCCCGCGTGCGCGCGTAGTACGACGTCGACCCCGTCGGCAGGCCCGCCGCGCGGTCCACCGCCCGGTGAGTCAAGCCGCGCATGCCTTCCGCCGCGATCACTTCGATCGCTGCGTCCGCGATCACATCCAACCGATCCACGACAAGGCACTCTACAGGTGTAGAGTTCTCTACACCTGTAGAGGAGGCGACATGCACGCAGTAGTGGTCGGCGGGGGCATCGGTGGACTGGCGGCGGCCGCGGGGCTGCACCGGGTCGGCTGGACGGTCACCGTTCTCGAGAAAGCGCCCGAGTTCGGCGACGTCGGCGCCGGGATCTCGCTCTGGCCGAACGCCCTGCGCAGCCTCGACGAACTGGGCGTCGACCTCGGCGAGCGCCTGGCGCCGCAGCGAGAAGGCGGGTTCCGCGACCGCCGCGGCCGCCGGATCACCCGCTTCGACGCCGCCGGGTTCGAACGACGGCACGGGCGGCCGCTCGGCGCGATCCACCGGCGGGACCTCATCGCCGCCCTCCGGGACGCCGTCCCGGCGGACAGCCTCCGGACCGGCGCCGAAGTCACCGAAGTCCGCGAAGACGGCCTGGTCCGCTACAACGAGAGCGAACTGCGCGCCGACCTCGTCGTCGCGGCCGACGGCATCCACAGCCGGGTCCGCCACGCCCTCTTCCCGGACCACCCGGCGCCGGTGTACTCGGGCAGCACGGCGTTCCGCGGTGTCGCGCACCGCCCCGGAACCGGGCTGAGCACGAGCTTCGACCGCGGCACCGAGGTGGGCGTCCTCCCGCTGACCGGTGGCGACGTCTACTGGTGGATCTCGACCCTCGCCCCACCGGACACCCGCCGAGCCGACCTCGAACCGGCCTTCGAGAACTGGCACGAGCCGATCCCGGCACTCCTCGACGCCACTGCGCCCGAAGCCGTGCTGCACCACGACCTCTACTACCTCGGCACCCCGTTCAAGACCTACACCCGGGGCCGGATCGCGCTGCTCGGCGACGCCGCCCACGCGATGCCGCCGTTCCTCGGCCAGGGTGGCTGCCAGGCCATCGAGGACGCCGTCGTGCTCGCCCACGCGGTGTCCACACAGGACACCGTCGACGCCGCCCTCGAGCACTACGACCGGCAGCGACGGCCGCGCAGTCAGCAGGTCGTGCGCGAGTCCGTCCGGATGGGCAAACTCGGCCCCCAGCTGACCAACCCCGTCGCGGCGATACTGCGCACGGCCCTGCTGAAGTGCCTGCCGGCCAAGGCGACGGCCCGCATGGGCGCGGGAATCACGGGGTGGACGCCGCCGCGTCTCCCCCGACCAGTCCCGCCTCGTACGCCGTGATCGCCGCCTGGACCCGGTTCTTCGCGCCGAGCCGGGTCAGGATGGTGCTCACGTGCGCCTTGACCGTGCCCTCGACGACGAACATCTTCGCCGCGATGTCCGCATTGGACAGTCCCGAACCCAGCAGCGTCAGCACTTCCCGCTCGCGCGGGGTCAGCGCGGCGATCCGCTCGCGAGCCGCGGCGGCACGCGCCAGCTGTCCGCCGGAGAGCCGGGCGATCACCCGCTGGGCCACCTTCGGCGAGAGGAACGCGGCCCCGCCGGCGACGGCGTGGATACCGGAGAGCAGTTCGCGCGGGTCGCCCGACTTGAGCAGGAACCCGCCCGCGCCGAGGCCGAGGGCGCGCTCGATGTAGTCGTCCTCGCCGAACGTGGTCAGCATGATGACGCCGGTCGCGGGCAGCAGCCGCCGGATCTCGGCGGCCGCGCCGAGGCCGTCGAGGCCCGGCATCCGGATGTCCAGCAGCACGACGTCCGGGTGCGTGGCCAGCACCTGGGAAACCGCTTCCCGGCCGTCGGCGGCTTCGGCGACGACCTCGATGCCCGGGTCCGCGGCGAGGATCGCCGCCACCCCCGCCCGCATCATCGCTTCGTCGTCGGCCAGCACGACCTTGATCACGGCGCCCCCTCGGTGAACCAGTCCTTCGCCACCAGTTTCCCATCGGCGAAGCACAGCCGGTAGGCGGCGTAGTCGTTGTCGAGCCACGACCGTCCGCTGCCGTAGTACTCGCAGGCGACCCCGGGCACGGACGGCAGCGGCGGCTCGCTCCGCAGCGGCCGGGCGTCGCGCTGGTTCTCCGGCAGCCGCGGCGCCACCTCGGTCCGCGGCTGCCCGATCCGCAGCCGCTCGTAGACCCCGGTGGGCAGCTCCGAGGAGTTCCACTGGTAGAGGAACGCGATCTCGGCGACCGCGAGGACCACCCCGAACAGGCCGAGCGGGACGGCGACGGCCTGGATCAGGCTGCGCCGCACGTCGCGCCGGGCCAGTTCGAGGGCGCGCGCCGACGTCGACGTCCCGGCTTCTTCGTCGTCCGAGGCGGTCTCCGGCCGCTCGACCGGCGCGGCCCCGTGCGGCAGCGTCGCGGTGACGGCGAACCCGCCGGCCTCGGGCCCGGCCCGCAGCGTGCCACCGACGAGCCGGACGCGCTCGCGCAGGCCGATCAGCCCGACGTGCCCGGACGCGGCCCCGGGCAACGGCCCGGCGGGCGGCGGCGCGTTGACCACGCTGACGTCCGTCCGCGCGCCGGCGCTGGTCACCCGGACCGAGACGGCGGCGCCCGGCGCGTGCTTCGCCACGTTCGTCAGTGCTTCCTGCACCACGCGGTAGGCGGCGCGGGCCACCATCGGCGGCCGCTCCGCGTCGTCCACTGTGGACTCGATGAGCAGTCCGGACGCCCGCGCCCGGGAGATCAGCTCGCCGAGGTCACCCTGCACCGGTTCGACCGGCGCGGCGTCCTCGCGCAGCACGCCGATGATCTCGCGCAGCCGCTCGGTGGCCGTCGCGGCGCTGGTCCGCAGCTGCGCGGCGGCCTCTCGCTGGGCGTCGCCGAGCCCGCCCGCGACCTCCAGCGCGGCGGCGCGGACGGCGATCAGGCTCAGCTCGTGCCCCAGCGAGTCGTGCATGTCGCTGGCGATCCGCGCCCGCTCGCGCAGCCGGGCCTGCTCGGCGACCAGCTGCTGCCTGCTCTCCATCTCCTCGGCCCGGCGCCAGCCGGTGCGGGCGAGCTCGCCGCGGACCCGGACGTACCGGCCGAGCAGCCACGGCGACAGCCCGGCGAAGACGAGGATCGCGACCAGCTGCGCCCAGTCGCCGAGGCCGTCCGGACCGAAGACGAGCGCGACCGGGAGCCCCAGGACCGCGACGGCCACCCCGGTCAGGATGCCGGGGCGGGCGCGCGGCATCCGCAGCCCGGCCTGGTAGCCGATCGCCACCAGCACGAAGATCACCCACGCGGGCATGCGGCTGCCGTAGGGGAACGGCACGGCCAGCGCCCCGGCCAGCGCGAAGCCGAGTGAGACGGCCGGGTACCGCCGGGCCGTCGCGACCGAGCCGGTGACGACCACGAGGCCGCCGGCCAGCTCCCAGTACGACCGGGTGTCCAGCGCCCCGACGACGACCGTGAACGCGAGGAACAGCCCGATGGCGACGTCGAGCGCCACCTGCCACCTACGCTTCGTCACCGCCCGCACGGGTTCGAAGCTACAAGGCGTGACAACGGCAGGCCACTGCCGAAAGTCAATCCTTCAGCGTGTCCACGAACGCCAGGGTCTGCGGCCAGGAAAGGGCGAAGGCCTCGGCGTTCACCTCGGTGCCGCGGCGCGCGGAGTCGCTGAAGCCGTGTTCGGCGCCCGGGAAGTGCTGGGTGAACGTCGCGCCGCGCGGCCGGGCCTGCAATGCCGTCTGCAGCCGGGCGAACGTCTCGTGCGAGACGACCGCGTCCGCTTCCGGGTAGGCGACCAGCACCGGCGCGGTGATCGATGTCGACAAAGCGACCGCGTCGAGGTCGTGGTTCGGCGGTGCCGGATCCCGGACCGTCGGGTGGTAGGCGACGACCCCGGAGAGCCGCTGGTCACGGGCGGCGAGCAAGAGCGCGAACCGGCCGCCCAGGCACCAGCCCATGACACCCGCCGACGTGCAGCCGAGGTCGCCGAGCAGGTGGTCGAGCAACGCCGCCTGCTCCGCGAGCGCGGCTTCGTCACGCAGCTCGCCGAGCTTCGCGCCGAGGTCCTCGCGGGCGGTGTTGTCGGTGCTGGCGCCGTGGAAGACGTCCCAGGCCAGCGCCGTGATCCCGCGCCCGGCCAGCTCGTCGGCCCACGCCCGCACCTGTGCACCGATCCCGGTGATCATCGGCAGCAGGAGCATCCCGGACGCCGATCCGCCGTCCGGGCGGGCCAGGTAAGCGGAGAGTTCGCCGACACGGACGGTGGACGTCTCGATGCGCATATCCGCACGGTAGCGCCCGGCGTGTTGCATGATGATCCACCATGGCCGAGCGCACACTCGCCGACCAGTTGGGCGGCTACCTCCCCGAAGGCATCGAGGCCCTCGAAGAGCACGAGCGGCAGGACCTCGCCGACGCGCTGCGCGACGCGCGCAGGCGGCAGGCGAAAGCGCTCGCCGAAGCGGGCGAAGAAGGGCTCCGGTACGTTCCCGCGCTGCTGCGCGGCGCGGTCCGGAAGGCGGTCGGCCTGTGAACTACGCGGCCGAGGCGGAGATCCTCAAGCTCGCCCGCGTCCTCGACGTCGAGCCCGCGCGCCTGGCGTACCTCGCCCGCGTCGACGCCGACGACCTGCAGGCCTTCCGCGAGCAGGTCACCGACACGCTGTTCGACGCCAACGCCGCCGCGCTGCAGCGGATGGCCCTGGCCGCGCGGGTCGTGCCCGTCGGGGTGCTCGCCAAGATCGCCGAGAAGGTGTTCGGCCCGCTGCTGTGCGCCCGGATCGCCGGCCTGGTCGACGTCGCGCGCGGGGTCGACGTCGCCAAGCGGCTCAGCCCCCGGTTCCTCGCCGACGTGGCCGCGGAGCTCGACCCGCGGCGCGCGAGCGCGATCATCAGCCGGATCCCCTTGGACACCGTTCTCGCCGTCGCCGGCGAACTGGCGCAGAAGGCGGACTGGATCACCCTCGGCCGGTTCGTCGGGCACCTGCCGGACCCCACCGTGCGGCGGGCCCTGGAACAGATCGACGACCCATCGCTGCTGCGGATCGCGTTCGTGCTCGACGACAAGCGCCGCGTCGACCACGTCGTCGGCCTGCTCCCGGCGCACCGGCTCGGCCGGCTGGTCACGGCGGCGAGCGCCGACGAAGACCTCTGGACACCGGCGCTCGACCTGCTGGCCCACCTGGGCGAGGCGCGGCGCGCCACGCTGAAACCGATGCTCGCCGGCCTGCCCGAAGGGTTCCGGGAACGCGTTCAGGCCACGATCAAGGAGATCCCGTAGCCGACGATCGCCGCGCAGGCGGCGAAGCAGACGACCGCGCCGGCCAGCGGCCCGGTGCCCGGGGCACCCGATTCGCGGGCCGCTTCGCGCTGGGAGAGCCCTACCACCCCGAAGGAGAAGAGGCTCGTCAGGACCACGACCGACGCCAGGGCGACGACGAAGACGAGACCGAGGGAACCCCAACTGATGTGCACGGCGCTCCTCAGGCGTTGGCCGGCTGCGGTACGCCGGGCTCGGACTCGGTGATGGAGTGGGCGTTGATCGGGTTCCGCTTCGACGCGAGGTAGATGCCCAGGGCGACGACGACCCCGGCCAGGCCGACCAGCACGGTGCCCCAGGTCCCGAGCGTCGAGATCTCGGCGGCGAGCGCACCGACGATCGCGGCTGCGGGCAGCGTCAGCGCCCAGGCGAGCACCATCCGGCCCGCGACGCCCCAGCGGACTTCGGCGAGCTTGCGGCCGAGCCCGGAGCCGATGATGCCGCCCGAGCAGACGTGCGTCGTGGACAGCGCGAACCCGAGGTGCGCCGACGTGAGGATGACCGCCGCGGCGCTGGTCTCCGCCGCGAACCCTTGCGGTGTCCGGATTTCCGTGAGCTTCTTGCCCATGGTCTGGATGATCCGCCAGCCGCCGAGGTAGGTGCCGAGCGCGATCGCGGTGCCGGCGGTCAGGATCACCCAGAGCGGTGGCCCCGAGTTCGGCGCGAGCGAGCCGGACGCGATCAGCGTGAGCGTGATGACGCCCATCGTCTTCTGCGCGTCGTTCGTGCCGTGCGCGAGCGACACCAGGGAAGCGGAGGCGATCTGGCCGGCCTTGAAGGTGCGGCCGACGGTGTCCCGCTTGGCCCGGGCGGTGATCCGGTAGACGAGGAAGGTGCCCAGCGTCGCGACGATCCCGGCGACGACCGGCGAGGCGAGCGCCGGGATCAGGACCTTCTCGACGACTTTCCCGAAGTGGACGGCGTCGGAGCCCGAGGCGATCCAGGTCGCGCCGATCAGCCCGCCGAACAGCGCGTGCGACGAACTCGACGGCAGCCCGATCAGCCAGGTCACCAGGTTCCACACGATGGCGCCGACGAGCCCGGCGAAGATGATCACCGGCGTCACCTTCGTGTCGTCGACGATCCCGCCGGAGATCGTCTTGGCGACCTCGACCGAGAGGAACGCGCCGACGAGGTTCAGCACGGCCGAAACGGCGACGGCGACTTTCGGTTCGAGCGCCCCGGTGGCGATGGAGGTGGCCATCGCGTTGGCGGTGTCGTGGAAGCCGTTGGTGAAGTCGAAGGCCAGCGCGGCGACGATCACCACCAGCACGATCAGCGAGAAGTCCATGGGCGGCCCACTTTCGTTGCTGTTCGTCGGCAACGCTACTGATCGACAGCGACCACGCCGATCCCTGCCGGGTGACGGCATACCGAACTCTGCATGAACCGGGGTGGGGTAAACCCCACCAAGACTCTGTGGTTCAGCCCAGTGTGTCCGCCCGCGTCGCCTGAAAGGATCGCAACCGGGCGAAAGGGGCCACACGATGACCAAGCTGGGGTGGGCGATCGTAGCGACGGTGGCGTCGGCCGCGTTGTTCTTCTTCGGCACGGGCTTGGACCCGGTGCCCGAACTCGCCTGGCTGGCACCGCTGCCGATCTTGCTGCTCGCTCCGCGCGTCACCGGCGCCGCGGCGGTGGCCTGCGCGTTCGTCGCCTACCTCGCGGGGAGCACCGGCAGCTGGAGTTACTTCTGGCATTCGCTTTCGATCCCCCGCCCCGCGGGGATCGGGATCCTCGGCGGCAGCGCGCTGTTGTTCGCCCTGTCCGCGGGGCTGTTCCGGTGGCTGGTCCGGCGTGGGCACGGCTTGCCGGCTGCGCTCGCCGCACCCGCGCTGTGGACCGTCGTGCTCTACGTCGTTTCGCTGCTCAACCCGACCGGCCTCGTGGGCACCTTCATGACGACCCAGGCCGACCGGCCGTCGATCGTGCGGATCGCCGCGGTCACCGGGGGCTGGGGCGTGGAGTTCCTCGTGCTGTTCGTCCCGGCCGCCGTGGCCGCCGCGCTCGCCCCGGGAGTCCGCGGCCGGGCCCGGCTCTCCGGCCTGGTCGTCACCGCCGCGGTGCTGGCCGGGCTCGCCTTCTGGAGCACGCCGCCGCTCACCGGGCCGACGACGCGGATCGCCCTGCTCGCCCAGGGACAGAGCCGCTGGGCGATCGACGTCGCCACGTTCGAGGGCCGCACCCGCGTGCAGTCCTATGTGGACGAAATCGGCCGGCTGCCGGACGGCGTCCAGGCGGTCGTGCTCCCCGAAGCCACCTTCGCGGTGGACCAGGTCAGCCGTGCGCGGCTCGTCGAGGCCTTCACGCAGGTCGCCCGTGCGAGGAACCTCGACGTAATCACCGGCGTCATCGATACGACCCCGGACGGCCGGTTCAACGCCGCACTGGCGATTCCGCCGTCCGGCCCGCCGGTGGAGTACCGCAAGTGGCACACCGGGGATTCGCCGAACCTCGCCTCCGGCACCCAGCTCGCGCACCTCGCCGGGATCGGGCTGATGGTGTGCATGGACGTCAACTTCGCCGACCCCAGCCGTGAATACGGCCAAGCGGGCACAGGCCTGGTCCTCGTCCCGGCCTCCGACGAAGACGTCGACGGCTGGGTGCACAGCCGCACGGCGCTGATCCGCGGCGTCGAGAACGGCTTCTCGGTGGCCTGGAGCGCCGCGCGCGGCACGCCGATGCTGGCCGATGCCCAGGGGCACGTGCTGGCCGACGCCCACACCGGTGACCGCCCGTTCTCGGTGGTCGTCGCCGACGTCCCGCTCGGTCCCGGCAAGACCCCGTACGCCCGATTCGGCGACTGGTTCGCCTGGCTCTGCGGGCTGGTCGCCCTGGCCGGGATTATCACGGCGGCCCGCAGGCCGTCGTTGTCGCCCGTCACAACGCCCGCCGGGCAACTCTGAGCGTTTTCCCAGGTCGCCTCCAGCGGTCTGTGCCCGATCATGATCCGGGTCACGTACTGACGGGTAACTGGAGGCAGTGGAATGCGGGTCACCAACGGCGGTGTCAAGCGAATCCTGGCCGTGCTCGCCGCGGCGCTCACCCTCGGCGCGGTCGCGCCGTCGGTCGCGGAAGCGGCACCGGGCAGCGGCTGGAACGACTGGGGCTGTCGTCCCTCCGCCGCACACCCGGAGCCCGTCGTGCTCGTGCACGGCCTCGGTGCGAACGACACCGTCAACTGGTTCTTCCACGCGCCGAAGATCGCCGCCCAGGGCTACTGCGTCTTCTCGCTGACGTACGGCACCGGCATCCTCGGCCCCGGCGTCGGCGGGCTCGCGTCCATGCGGGACAGCGCCGCACAGCTCGGCCGGTTCGTCGACCACGTCCGGTCCACGACCGGAGCGGCGAAGGTCGACATCGTCGGTCACTCCGAAGGCAGCACGATGCCCGCGTACTACCTGAAGTACGGCGGCGGTGCCGCCAAGGTCGCCCGCTTCGTCGGCTTCGGCGCCAACTACCGCGGGACGACGCTCGGCGGCCTCGACGCACTCGCCAAGGCCCTGCTCACGTCCGTGCCCGGGCTCGGCGCGGTCCTGCGCACGGCGTGCGGCGCGTGCACCGAGTACCTGGCGCCGTCGGCCTTCCTGGACGACCTCGCCCGCGGTGGCGTCCACGTCCCCGGCCCCACCTACACGAGCATCGTGAGCAAGCACGACGAAGTCGTCACGCCCTACACCAGCGGAATCCTCGGTGAACCGGGCACCACGGACATCGTCCTGCAGGACTTCTGCGCGGGAGACGCGTCCGGGCACCTGAGCCAGGCGATCGACCCGAACGTCACCGGCCTGATCCTGCACGCGCTCGACGCGAGCTACACACCGGCGTGCACGCCGTTCACCCTGCCGTTGTGAGCGGGTTCTGCCCCAGGTACCGGCGCCCGTTTTCGGCGGACTCCCGCACGGCGGCGAACCCGTAGCCCACCATCGCGGTCTCGTAGGCCGCCACCGCCTCGAGCGGTGGCGCCCCGGCCAGCGCGGACGCCAACGTCGCACCGTCGCGCAGCGCGGTGTTGGCGCCCGCGCCGCCGGCCGGGCTCATCGCGTGGATCGCGTCGCCGACGAGCGTCACGCGCGACGGTTCCCACGGCCCGATCGGGATGCTCGTCCGGATCGGTTGCGGGAACGTCGCCGGGACGTCCCAGTGCTCGACCATCCCGCGGGCCAGCGGGTGCCAGCCGTCGACCAGGCGCAGCGCCACCTTCTGCAGGTCCTCCGGCGCCATCGCGGCGAGCTCGGCTTCGGAGTGGCCGACGACCTCCCAGCGCGCACCCACCGAGCAGGTCATGTACGGCCGGTCGTCGCGCAACCGCAGGTCCGGCACCAGCCGGGCGCACGCGCCGGCCACCGGTTCGGGGTAGTCGACCGGCGCGAACCCGGCCATGGTCCGGTCCGGCCCGATCATCATGGAGAACACCGCGAACATCTCCGGCTCGAACAGCGCGCGCGTTTCCGGCGTCAGCGGGATCCGGCCGTAGAGGTGCACCAGCCCGGCGTCGACGACCTCGGCGTGCGGGAGGTACTGCCGCCGCACACCGGAGTTGATGCCGTCGGCGCCGACGAGCAGGTCGCCCCGCGCGGCCGTCCCGTCGGCGAAGTGCGCGGTCACACCGTCCGCATGGGTCTCGTAGTGCGTGAACCGCTTGCCGTAAGCGACTTCCTGGCCGTGCAGCAGGATCTGCCGCAGGGTGAAGCGGTTGATGTTGAGGTGCGTCCCCTCGTCTTCCAGGCGCGTGAGCAGCCGCAACCGGTGGTCGTAGACGTTCGTGTGCGGCAACGCGCGGCCTGCGGTGGCGCGGAAGAGTTCGTGCGATTCCGGCGGCAGCACCGCGCGCAACGCCGTGTCGCCGACGCCGCTGATGTGCAGCCGGTACCCCTGCTTGCGCGCGCCCGCCGACTCGTCGCGTTCGTAGACCCGGCACGGGATTCCGGCGCGGCGCAGGCCGTGCGCGAGGCTCAGTCCACCCAGACCGGCACCGATGATGATCACAGACACAGCTGTCCCTTCGTCACGGATGAGGAAGGGACGCACAGGTAAGCCTGCGTGAGCATGCCCGGACTAACCCATACCGGACTGTGTCTTCGCGCGTCCTCGCTTTCGACGTTAGCGCACGCGCTCCCCGGCGCGCCACACCATGTTCGTCAGCGGCACGCCGGGCCGGTAAGCCAGGTGCGTCACCGAAGGCGCGTCGAGCACGTGGACGTCCGCCCGCGCGCCCGGCCGCAGCACGCCGACGTCGTCGCGGCGCAACGCCCTCGCGCCGCCCGCCGTCGCCGACCAGACCGCCTCCTCGATCGTCATGCGCATCTGCAGCACCGCCGTCGCGACGCAGAACGCCATCGACGTCGTGTACGAGCTGCCCGGGTTGGCGTTGCTGGCCAGTGCCACCGTCGCCCCCGCGTCCAGCAGCCGTCGCGCCGGGGCCAGGGGCTGGCGGGTCGACAAGTCGCACGCGGGCAGCAAAGTCGCGACCGTTTCGGAAGCCGCCAGCGCTTCGACGTCCGCGTCCGAAAGGTAGGTGCAGTGGTCGACGCTCGCCGCGCCCAGCTCGACGGCCAGCCGGACACCGGGGCCTTCGCCGAGCTGGTTGCCGTGCACCCGCAGGCCGAGCCCGCGCCCGGCGGCGGCCTTCAGCACCCGCGTGGACTGAGCCTCGTCGAACGCTCCCGTCTCGCAGAACACGTCCGCCCAGCGCACCCTTTCCGCGACCGCGTCGAGCATCTCGCCGCAGACGAGGTCCACATAGGACTCGGCGTCGGCGCCGGGCGGCACGAGGTGCGCGCCGAGGAACGTCACCTCGTCGGCCACCTCGCCGGCGATCCGGGCGCTGCGCGCTTCGTCCGCGACCGTGAGCCCGTAGCCCGTCTTGGTCTCCAGGCACGTCGTGCCCTGCCGGGCCGCCTCGTCGACGTGGTGCCGCAGGTTCGCCGCCAGCTGCTCGTCGGACGCTTCCCGCGTCGCGCCGACCGTGATCGCGATTCCGCCGGCGGTGTAGGGCTTTCCGGCCATCCGCGCCTCGAACTCGGCGGTGCGGTCCCCGGCGAAGACGAGGTGCGTGTGGCTGTCGACCCAGCCGGGCAGCACCGCGCGGCCTCCGACGTCGACGCGTTCGTCGGCGTCCGGGGCCTGCGCGGCGGACCCGGCCCAGGCGACCTCGCCGCCCTCGACGACCAGGGCGGCATCGGTCAGCCTGCCCAGCGCCGGGTCGTTGGTGGTGAGCTCGCCGATGCCCGTAATCAGGACTGCCACAGCGCCTCGATCTCCTTCGCCAGTACGGTTTCCGGTCGGTCGACGAGCAGGTGCACGCCGTCCCGCACGACCTCGCGGCCGGCGACGACGACGTGCCGGACGTCCGAGCCGGACGCCGCGAAGACGATCCCCGACGGCTCGATCCCGGCCGTCCGCACCGAATCCAGGGCCACGGTGACGAAGTCCGCGCCCGCCCCCACGGCGAGCGCGCCGACCTCGGCCCACCCGACCGCCGCGTGGCCGGTGCCCGCTTCGAGCAGCTCTTCGGCACTGAACCGGCCACGCTGTTCGCTGGCCAGGCGGTCGTCCAGCTCCAGCGCCCGGGTCTCTTCGAACGCGTCGACGACGGCGTTGCTGTCGCTGCCGATGCTCAGCCGCACCCCGGCGTCCCGCAGGGCGCGGGCCGGGCCGATGCCGTCGCCGAGGTCGCGTTCGGTGGTCGGGCAGAAGCACGCCCCGACCCGGAACTCGCCGAGCCACCGCACGTCCCGGTCGGTGAGGTGGGTCGCGTGCACGACGGTGAGCCGTTCGTCGAGCACACCGCGGGCCCGCAGCAGCCCGGTCGGGGTGAACCCGGTGGCCGCCTCGCACTGCTCGTTCTCCGCGCGCTGCTCGGACAGGTGGATGTGCAGCGGCCGGTTCCCCGGCACACCCTTGTCCACTTCGGACAGCTGGTCCTCGGGTACCGCGCGCACGGAGTGGATCGCCCCGCCGACCCGGAACAGCTCACCTTCCTTCAGCGCGCCCACGCGCGAAGCCCACGCTGACGCCGAGCCGTCCGAGAACCGCCGCTGGACGTCGTCGGGCTCGACACCGATGCCGCCCGCCAGGTAGCAGGTGTCGAGCAGCGTCAGCCGGATCCCGGCCTCGGCCGCGGCCTGCCGCAGCGCCTCCCCCATCGCGTTCGGATCGGCGTACGGCTTCCCGCCGGGCGCGTGGTGCAGGTAGTGAAACTCGCCGACGCTCGTGTACCCGCCGAGCACCATCTCGGCGTAGACCCCGCGGGCCAGCCGGTAGTACGTGTCGGGGTCGAGCCGGGACGCCAGCGCGTACATCCGCTCGCGCCACGTCCAGAACGTGCCGCGCTCGTGGTGCGTCCGCCCCCGCAGGGCCCGGTGGAAGGCGTGCGAATGCCCGTTCGCGAAGCCCGGCAGGGTCAGTCCGCGAAGCACCACGCCACTGCGGGGCGCGCCCGTCGTCACCGCGGTGATCCGGCCGCCGCCGACGTCGATCCGCACCCCGGCCGCGATCCCGTCCGGCAGCCAGGCCTGTTCGCACCAGAAAACTGTCGGTGGCTCGCGATAGGCTGGAAACGGGGGGCGCCCCCGCGGGCTGAGGGTCATCGCGCCAGCCGCTCCAGCACGGTGGCCAGCGCCGCCGCGCCGGCTTCGACGTCGCCGGCCTCGGCGAACTCCTCCGGCGAGTGGCTGATCCCGGTCGGGTTGCGCACGTAGAGCATGCCGGCCGGGACGAACCCCGCCAGGATGGCCGCGTCGTGCCCGGCGCCGGTCGGCAGCTCCGGCGGCCCGCCGAGCCAGCCGCCCAGGTCACGCCGGAGGGCGTCGTCGAAAACGACGTCGCCGGAGTAGGACTCTCGCGTCACCTCGACCCGGCAGCCTTCCTCCTGCGCCGCGGCCGACGCCGCCCGGCTGACCTCGGCGACCAGGCCCGGCGTGCCTTGGCCGGGCACCCGCGCGTCCAGCCAGAGGTCCACTGTGGACGCGATGACGTTGGTCCCGCCGGGGGTCGGCACGAGCCGGCCGACGGTCGCCCGCGCGTCCGGCACCTTCGCGGCCAGCCGCCGCACGGCCGTGACCGTCGCCGCGGCGGGCAGCATCGGATCCGCGCGGTCGGCGAGCAGCGTGGCGCCGGCGTGGTTTCCCTGTCCCGCGAAGGAGAACCGCCAGCGCCCGTGCGCGATCACCGTGCTGCCGACGGCCACCGGCGAGCCGAGGTCGATCAGCCCGCGCCCCTGCTCGACGTGGAGCTCGATGAAGTGCCCGATCCGGTCGAGCCGCTCGGTGTCCGGGCCGATCCGGGCCGGGTCGACGCCCGCCTTTCCGGCCGCTTCGGCGAACGTCACGCCGTCGGCGTCCCGCAGGCCACGCGCCTTGTCGGCGTCGATGGTGCCGGTGAGCAGCCGCGACCCCAGGCAGGGAACGCCGAACCGGCCGCCCTCCTCCTCGGCGAACACCACGACGGCGAGCGGCCGGCGCGGCCGGAACCCGTTGCCCTGCAACGCCTCGACGGCGGCCAGCGCGCTCACCACGCCCAGCGGGCCGTCGAACGCACCGCCGCCGGGAACCGAATCGAGGTGGCTGCCGGTGACGACGGCGTTGCGCCCCGGCGGCCCCCACCAGGCCCAGATGTTGCCGTTGCGGTCGGTCTCGACGTCCAGCCCGAGCCCCAGCGCACGCTCGACGAACCACTCCCGCAGGTCGTGCTCGGGTGCGTCGAAGGCGTGCCGCGAATAGCCGCCGCGCTTCGGGTCGCGCCCGACGTCGGCGATCTCCTCCAAGAGCCCCGAGGCGCTCACTCCGCTTCCCGCATCGGCACTCGCACACCCCGCTCGTCGGCGACCTCGGCCGCGCGATCGTAGCCCGCGTCGACGTGCCGGATGACGCCCATGCCCGGGTCGTTGGTGAGCACCCGCTCCAGCTTCTGCGCGGCGAGGAGCGTCCCGTCGGCGACGCTGACCTGGCCCGCGTGGATCGACCGGCCCATGCCGACGCCGCCGCCGTGGTGGATCGACACCCAGCTGGCCCCCGAGGACGTGTTGACCAGGGCGTTGAGCAGCGGCCAGTCGGCGATCGCGTCGGAGCCGTCGGCCATGCCTTCGGTCTCGCGGTACGGCGAGGCGACGCTGCCGGAGTCGAGGTGGTCGCGGCCGATGACGACCGGGGCCTTCAGCTCGCCGCTGGCCACCATCTCGTTGAACCGCAGGCCCGCCAGGTGGCGTTCGCCGTAGCCGAGCCAGCAGATCCGGGCGGGCAGGCCCTGGAACGCCACGCGCTCGCCGGCCAGCCGGATCCAGCGGGCGAGGGATTCGTTCTCCGGGAACAGCTCGAGCATCGCGCGGTCGGTGGCCGCGATGTCCTCGGGGTCGCCCGAGAGCGCCGCCCAGCGGAACGGGCCGTTGCCCTCGCAGAACAGCGGCCGGATGTAGGCGGGCACGAAACCGGGGAAGTCGAACGCGCGCTCACAGCCGCCGAGCTTGGCTTCGCCGCGCAGGGAGTTCCCGTAGTCGAAGACCTCGGCACCGCGGTCGAGGAAGCCGAGCATGGCCTCGACGTGGTCGGCCATCGACTCGCGCGAGCGGTCGGTGAACTCGTCGGGCTTCTTGGCCGCGTAGTCGTGCCAGTCGGCGACGTCGACGCCCTTGGGCAGGTACGACAGCGGGTCGTGCGCCGACGTCTGGTCGGTGACGATGTCGACCTCGACGCCGCGGCGCAGCAGTTCCGGCAGCACCTCGGCGGCGTTGCCGACGACGCCGACCGACAGCGGGCGCTTCTCCTGCTTCGCCTTGGTGACGCGGGAAATCGCGTCGTCGAGGTCGTCGGCGACCTCGTCGAGGTAGCGGGTTTCGACGCGGCGGTGCGCGCGCTGCGGGTCGCATTCGATGACCAGGGCGACGCCGTCGTTCATGGTCACGGCGAGCGGCTGCGCGCCGCCCATGCCGCCGAGCCCGGCGGTCACGGTCAGCGTGCCTTTCAAGGACCCGCCGAACTTCTTCTTCGCGACGGCGGCGAACGTCTCGTACGTGCCCTGGAGGATGCCCTGGGTGCCGATGTAGATCCACGAGCCCGCGGTCATCTGCCCGTACATCGTCAGGCCCTGCTGCTCGAGGCGGCGGAACTCCGGCCAGGTCGCCCAGTCGCCGACCAGGTTCGAGTTCGCGATGAGCACGCGCGGCGCCCACTCGTGCGTGCGGAACACGCCGACCGGCTTGCCCGACTGCACCAGCAGCGTCTCGTCGACGTCCAAAGTGGTCAGTTCGCGGGTGATCGCGTCGAAGCTGGCCCAGTTGCGGGCGGCCTTGCCGGTGCCGCCGTAGACGACCAGGTCCTCGGGCCGCTCGGCGACGTCGGGGTCGAGGTTGTTGTGGAACATCCGCAGCGCGGCTTCGGTCTGCCACGACTTGGCGGTGAGCCGGGTGCCACGGGCGGCACGGACGACGCGGGACTCGTGGTTCATCAGGCCTCCAGACGGGCGGCGTCGAGGACGGCGCCGGAGCGGACGAGTTCTTCGGCGGCCGCGATCTCGGGCGCCAGGTGGCGGTCGGGGCCGGGGCCCGCGACCTTCGTGCGGAGCAGGTCGCGCACCGCGCCGGTGACCGGCGACGGCTCCAGTGGCGCGCGGAAGTCCAGCGCCCGCGCGGCCGTCAGCAGCTCGATGGCCAGGACGGTGGTCAGGCCGTCGACGGCCTTGCGCAGCTTCCGCGCGGCCGACCAGCCCATGGAGACGTGGTCCTCCTGCATGGCGCTGCTCGGGATGGAGTCGACGGACGCCGGTACGGCGAGCCGTTTGAGCTCGCTGACGATCGCGGCCTGGGTGTACTGGGCGATCATGTGGCCGGAGTCGACGCCGGGGTCGTCGGCGAGGAACGGCGGCAGGCCGTGCGAGCGCGCCTTGTCGAGCATCCGGTCGGTGCGGCGCTCGGCGATGCTGGCGACGTCGGCGATCGGGATGGCCAGGAAATCGAGGACGTAGGCGACGGGCGCGCCGTGGAAGTTGCCGTTGGATTCGACGCGGCCGTCCGCCAGGACGACGGGATTGTCCACGGCGGACATCAGTTCGCGCTCGCCGACGAGTTCGGCGTGCGCGAGGCTGTCACGCGCGGCGCCGTGCACCTGCGGGGCGCAGCGCAGCGAGTAGGCGTCCTGGACGCGGTTGCAGTCCGGGCCGCGGTGGCTCTCGACGATCTTCGAGCCCTGCAGCGCCTGCCACATCCGGGCCGCGGACTTCGCTTGGCCGGGGTGCGGGCGCAGGGCCTGCAGGTCGGCGGCGAAGGCGCGGTCGGTGCCGAGCAGGGCCTCGACGCTCATCGCGGCGGTGAGGTCGGCGATGTCGAAGAGCCGGTGCAGGTCGGCGGCGGCGAGCAGGAGCATGCCGAGCATGCCGTCGGTGCCGTTGGTGAGCGCGAGGCCCTCTTTTTCGGCGAGCACGACCGGCTCGATGCCCGCGTACTTCAGCGCTTCTTCCGCCTTCATTACGTCGCCGCGATACATCACTTCGCCCTCACCCATGAGCGCGAGCGCGACGGCGGCCAGGGGTGCGAGGTCGCCGGAGCAGCCGAGCGAGCCGTACTCGTGGACGATCGGGGTGATATCGGCGTTGAGCAGGGCCGCAAGCGTTTGCGCGGTGCCCGGGCGGACGCCGGTGTAGCCGCTGGCGAGGGTGCGTAGCCGCAGCAGCATCAGCGCGCGGACGACCTCGGGTTCGACGGCGGGTCCGGCGCCGGCGGCGTGCGAGCGGATCAGGCTGCGCTGCAGCGCGGTCCGGCTCTCGACCGGGATGTGCCGGGTGGCGAGCGCGCCGAAGCCGGTCGAGACGCCGTAGGTGGGCGTGACGGCGTGCGCGAGGTTCTCGATGTGCTGACGGGTCGCGGCGAGGTTCTTCTCGGCGGCGTCGGTGAGCCCGACGGGCGCGTGCCCGCGGACGACGTCGACGACCTGGGCGGCGGTCAGGGGCTCCGGGCCCAGGAGCACTTTTTCCGGCATGGGCCCATTGGACATCGTCCTTCCCGCTGGTGGCATGCGTCGACGAGTGGTTCTGTCTGGTATCCCAGACGCTAAGCTCAGGCCATGGGCGACAGCAGCGAAGTCCCGGCGCTGCGCCGCGGGCTGGCGGTGCTGACCCTGCTGGCGACGCGGCCCGGCCCGGTCACCGCGGCCGCCATCGCCCGGGAAGCGGGACTGCCCCGCTCGACCACGTACCACCTGCTCAACGAGCTCGAAGCGGCCGGTTTCGTCGTGCACCTGCCCGCCGAGCGCCGCTACGGCCTGGGCATCGCGGCGTTCGAGCTGGGCTCGGCCTACCTGCGCCACGATCCGCTGGAGCGGCTGGCCGGGCCGTTGCTGCGCAAGCTCGTCGACCGCGTCGGGCACACCGCCCACCTCGGCGTCCTGCACGGCAACGAGTCGCTGTACCTGATCAAGGAACGCCCGGCCCGGCCGGAGACACTGGTGACGGAGGTCGGCGTCCGGCTGCCGGCGCAGCTGACCGCGTCCGGCCGGGCGATCCTGCGCCGCCTGCCGCCCCCGCACGTCCGCGCGTTGTTCCCGGCGGCGTCGGCGTTCGTGCTCCGCACCGGCCGCGGCCCGCGCACGCTGGCCGAGCTGCGCCGCACCCTCGACGCGGAACGCCGGCTCGGCTGGTCGGTCGAGGACGGCCACGTCACCGACGGCTTCGCCTCGGTGGCCGCCCCGGTCTTCGACCACGGCACCCGCCCGCTGGCCGCGATCAGCGTCACGCTTCGCCACCACTGCACGACGGAACCGTGCACGGAGACGTGGCCGGACCTGGCCGGCGAAGTGGCGACGACGGCGGCCGAGCTCACCAGCCGCATCGGTGGCCACCCGGCCTGACCTCCGGCGCAGGCCGTCCGGGGGTCGCGGCTGCTGCGATCGGCGCAACTGTCACCGAACGGCTCGATTCCACTCCGGTGGGTGATTACCGTAGCTGGGGCTGCGGTTTCGAGGGACACCGATGGATGACGCACGCGTGAAGAAGGCCGGTTTCGGTGCGGTGCTCGCCGTCGCCGAGTTCCGGGCGATGTGGACCGCCGAGCTGCTGTCCGTCTGCGGCGACCAGCTCGCCAGGGTCGCGCTCGCCGTCCTCGTCTTCCAGCGCACGTCCTCGGCCGCGCTGACCGGCCTCACCTACGCCCTGACGTACGTGCCTTCGCTGCTCGGGGGCATCCTGCTGGCCGGCGCGGGCGACCGGTGGCCGCGGCGGGACGTGATGGTCGCGGCCGACCTGGCGCGGGCCGCGCTGGTCGCGGTCATCGCCGTTCCCGGCGTCCCGCTGTGGGTGCTGTGCGTGCTGGTCGCGGTGATGACGGCGCTCGGGGGGCCGTTCAAGGCGGCGCAGCAGGCGCTGCTGCCGTCGATCCTGGCCGGCGAGCGGTACCTCGTCGGGATGGCCCTGCGGAACGTGACGATGCAGGGCGCGCAGCTGGCCGGGTTCGCCGGGGGCGGCGCGCTGATCGCCGCGTTCACCCCGTCCGCGGCGCTGGCGTTGGACGCGGCGACGTTCCTGCTTTCGGCGTTGTTCCTGGTCACCGGCGTCCGGCGGCGAGCGGCGATCGCCGGGGCGGTCCGGCCGGCCTGGCTGTCCGCGACCGGCGCGGGTATCCGGCTGATCTGGCGTGACCCGGCGTTGCGGACGTTGGTGGCGCTCAACTGGTTGGCCGGGTTCTACGTCGTCCCGGAGGCGCTGGCCGCGCCGTACGCGGCCGGGATCGGCGCGGGCGCGACGCTGGTGGGGCTGCTGATGGCGGCGGACCCGGCGGGCAGCGTGCTCGGCGGCGTCGTGTTCGGCAAGTGGATCCCGGAGCACGTGCAGGTCCGGGTGCTGGGCCGGCTGGGGATCGTGGCCGGGCTGCCGCTGGTGGTGTTCGCCTGCCGGCCCGGCCTGGTGGCGTCGGTGGTGCTGCTGGCGGCGTCCGGGCTGGTGGCGACGGGCTACAACATCCAGGGCACGGTCTCGTTCATGCGGCGGGTGCCCGACGAGCACCGGGCGCAGTGCGCGGGGGTGAATTCGGCGGGCCTGATCACCGTGCAGGGGCTGGGCGCGGCCGCGGCGGGCGCGCTCGCCGACGTGCTGGGCCCGGCGCACACCATCGCCGTGGCCGGGGCGGCGGGTGCCGCGGTGGCCGTGCCGATCGCGAGGGCGTGGCGCCGGGTCGGAGTGGTGGGGCGATGACCTCAGTTGTCGCGTCCGCACATGGTGCGCCTCCCTTCACGACCCCGGGCCGGACCGGCTCCGTCACCGGCCGGACACCATGAGTATGCGGACCGGGAGCGGGATCGCGCGCCCTGGGCCGCGCATTCGTGACGTCCTCGTGGCGCCGCGGCGCTGGGTGCTGTGGCGCCAGGGTCCGCGGGTGGTCGTTTATTGCCTGGTCAGCGAAGTGGTGGCGGTGGTGCTGACGCTGCGCCCGTCCCCGATCGCGGTGGACCGCCGGACGCTGTCGATCCTGGTGGTGCTGCTGGTTCTGGGGGTGGCGCAGTCGGAGTCGGGCCGGCGCGTGGAGCGGATCCGCCGCCGCGTGTCGGGGACGCCGCACATCAACATGACGTCGGTCTGGACGTTCGCCGGCGTGCTGCTGCTGCCGCCGCTCCTGCTGGCGGTCCTGGTCGGCGGGTTGTACGCGCACCTGGCGGTCCGCAGCTGGTACCGCCTGCAGCGGGTGCCGGTCTCCCGCACGGTCAGCAACGCGGCGATCATCGTGCTGTCGTGTTTCGCGGCCCAGTCGGTGCTGCGGGTTTCGGGTTTCTCCGACGTCCGCTCGGCGATGGCCCGCAGCTGGGCGGGGACGTTCGCGATCGCGGCCGCGGGGGTGGCGTTCTTCGCGGTGAACGCGCTGCTGGTTCTCCCGGCCCGCCGCGAGGTCGGCCGGACCGCGGAGGCGTTGTTCGGCACGTGGTCGGACAACGGCCTCGAGGTGGCGACGTTGTGTCTGGGTGCGCTCAACGCGGTGGTGCTGGCGACGTTGCCGGGCCTGGTGGTGCTGGTGTTCCCGCCGTTGCTGTTGTTGCACCGGACGGTGCTGGTGAAGCAGCTGGAGGTGGCGGCGCACCGCGACGAGAAGACGGGTCTGTACAACACGAGCGGCTGGCACGCGCTGGCGGAACGGACCTTGGCGGCCGCCGCGCGCCAGGGGGGTACGTTCGGGTTGCTGATGCTGGACTTGGACCACTTCAAGCAGGTGAACGACACGTACGGCCACCTGGCGGGTGACGCGGTCCTGAAGGCGGTGGCCCAGTCGATCATCTCGGCGGTCCGCGGCCGGGGGGACGCGGTGGGCCGGTTCGGCGGCGAGGAGTTCGTGGTCCTGCTGCCGGGTATCACGCAACCGGACATCGGCGCGGTGGCGGAGCGGATCCGCCGGGCGATCAGCGCGTTGCAGGTTCCGGCGGGCCGGCTGTCGATCACGGGCCTGTCGGTCTCGATCGGCATCGCGGTCTACCCGAAAGCAGGCGCTTCGCTACAGCGCCTGCTGGACGCCGCGGACACGGCGCTCTACCACGCGAAGGCGACGGGCCGGAACAAGGTGGTCCACGTAGCAGACCTGGCGTGAGGGGTCAGGCGGTCCGCTGCCGCCGTCCGGCGTCGAGGCCGAGCATGGCCAGCAGTTCGGCACAGTCGTCGACGTCGGAGGAGTGTCCGGCCACGGTGAGCACGGCACGATCGTTCTGTTCGCCGAGCCGTACTGCCTCTTCGGCCCGGATAACGCCCATCCGGCTGTCTTCATCATTGGCAAGGGAACTGCCACTACGCCGGGCCCAGGTCATCTGGCCACCTACTTCCGACTCCACGGGTGCGGAGCCATGGTCGGACCCCAAGCATGACATTGACACGAATTTCACCCACAAGTGGCCCCCACCACAGCCCCCAAAAACCCCAACCAAAAACCCAAAACCCCAGGTGAGCGCCCCCACCGACGCACCCCGTCCCCGCCCCACCCGCCGGACTCCCCCCGCCCCGCCCCGCCCCGGCCTCTCGTCTGACTCACCACCGAACGCAACCACCCGGGGGGTCCAGGGGGCGAAGCCCGCCCTGGCGGGGGTTTGGGG